>JANQSB010000353.1 GCA_028284295.1 Myxococcota bacterium
CCAGGCTCACGATGTACTCCACCGTGCCGGGATCCCCCTGCCGCGCGCTGCGGCCCGCGAGCTGGCGGTCGATCCGCGCCGAGTCGTGCCGTTCCGTACCGAGCACGTACAGCCCCCCGAGCTCCGCGACCCCCGGCCCCAGCTTGATGTCGGTGCCGCGCCCGGCCATGTTCGTCGCCACGGTCACCCGACCCCGCTCTCCGGCCCGCGCCACGATCTCCGCCTCTTCGCGATCCTGGCGGGCGTTCAGGAGTTGATGCTCGATCCCGCGCTGGGCGAGCAGCTCGCTCAGCCGCTCGGAGGCGTCCAGGGAACGTGTGCCCACCAGCAAGGGGCGCCCGCGGGCGTGAAGCGCCTCGATGCGCAGGACCACGGCCTCCCACTTGTCGGCCTCGGTCCCGAAGACGCGAGGCGGGACCTCCTGACGCTGGCAGGGGCGGTGGGTCGGGATGCGGACGACCGGCAGGTGATACGTGGACCAGAGGTCGCGCCGCACCTCCTGAGCGGTTCCGGTCATGCCCGCCAGGAGCAGGTAGCGGGAGAAGAAGCGCTGATAGCTGATCCGCGCCAGGGTGTCCTGCTGGCCCGTCAGCGGAACCCCTTCCTTCATCTCGATCAGCTGATGCAACCCGTGCTCCCAGCTGCGGTCGGCCATCACGCGGCCGGTGTACTCGTCGATGATCTGCACCTTGTCGTCGCTGACGAGGTAGTGCTGGTCTCGGAGGTAGACATGCAGGGCGCTGAGACCCTGGCGGACCCACTCCTCGCGACGTCGCTGGCCCGGCCAGAGCCCGCTCTTGTCGGCGGCCGCCTCCTCGAGCTTCTTCCGTCCCGCTTCCGTAATGCGAATCTCGCGGTCTGCGCCTTCGATCGCGAAGTCGTCCCCCGGCTCCAGCATCTGCGCCAGGTCGAGGGCGGTGCGGTAGAACTCCTCCTTCCCCGCATCCTCGTTCGGCGCGGAGATGATGAGCGGGGTGCGAGCCTCGTCGACCAGGATGCTGTCGGCCTCGTCGACGATCGCGAAGTACAGGCCGCGGTGGATCAGTGCGTCGAGGCGACCCGAGCCCCGCGCGACCTTCTCCAGCCGCAGCCGCTGGCCACTCGGATGCCCCCCGAGCGTGATCCGATCCTTCAGGTAGTCGAAGGCGACCTCCTTGTTGGTGCAGTAGGTCACGTCGCACGCGTAGGCGGCCCTTCGCGCGGCGGGCTCCATCCCGGAGACGATCACGCCTACCCGCAGCCCCAGCGACTCGTAGAGCGGTCTGAGGTTCTCCGCGTCCCGCTCGGCGAGGTAGTCGTTGACGGTGATGATGTGGACCGGCACTCCGGCCAGCGCGGCCGTACAGGCGGGCAGGGTCGCGCTCAGCGTCTTTCCCTCTCCGGTCTGCATCTCCGCCACCATGCCGCGGAGCAACGCGTGACCTCCCAGCAGCTGGGTGTCGTAGTGCGGGGTTCCGAGGCTCCGGTCCGCAACCTCCCGGACGAGGGCGAAGGCCAGGGCGACCGACTCGTCCTCGAAGCCGCGCGAGAGCAGCTGGGCCCGGAGCCTGTCGCGCAGCTCCGCGAGCTCGGCATCCGTGGACTCCGCGAGGGCGACCCGGTGTGCGCCCACGCGATCGACGAAGTCGGCCGAGCGCGCGCGGCGCGCGCGGCTGCCGCGCACGAGGGGAGCCACGAGCGCCCTGGCGAGCTCGTCCAGCTTCGAGGGCTGCGGGGTCTCGCGCTGCGGGTAGGCACCGCGGACCACCCCGGTCTGCACCGGGCGCTTCACCCGCGGCGTCCCGGCGGCCGGCGCCAGCTCCGCTTTCGGAAAGGCGCCCATTCAGACCTGGAAGCGAGACAGGAAGAGCTGCCGCAGCTCTCGATACCACTGGAAGGCGAGAGCTTCCCGTCCGTGGTCGAAGCGGACGTAGACCCGTCCCCCCGCGTTGATCAGGGGATGCTCGCTCGGGACCTTCAGCTCGACTTCGTAGAAGGAGACGATGGAACGCGCGCCCTCCGGGTCGCGCGGATCGCTCGGCAGCTCTCCGCCGCCGGCGGTGCCGAGCGCGGCGCTGGGGAGCGCGTCGCTGGCCGCCGGAACGACGCGCACGAGCTCCGCCGATCGGACCTCTTCGATGCGCTCGGCGAGACGGATGTCCACGCCTCGGGTCGCGAAGCGCACCAGGTCGGCATCGTCCTGACCGACGACCGTACGCACCGAGATTTCGCCCTGATCGATGACGTGGGCGACGAGCTCACCCTTCCGGACGAAGCGCCCGTACCAGTCCTCGTCGCGCGCGATGACGAAGACCCCGTCGACCGCGCTCCGGAGCTCGAGCCCCTGGATCCGCTCCACGACGCGCGCGAGCTCCTGCCTGGAGTAGACCAGCTCCTCACGAACAATCTCCGCGGCCGCCACGTCCTCGGATCGGATCGCAGCGAAGCGCACCTCCAGCTCCTCGACGCGCGCCCGCCAGCGTCGCTGCTCGGCCTCGAGAACGGGGTCGCTCGCCCGGACCAGCAGATCGCCGGTCGAGACCACCGAGCCCGGGACGGCGACGATCTCCTCCACGAAGCCGTCCGCGCCGCTACGCACGAAGGCCTCCTCCGGGATCCACACGACGCCCTCGCTGTGGGTGCGCAGAGGCAACGGAACGAGGGAGAGAAGCGCGAGGACGGCCGCGAGAAGAGCGGCGCTGGTGGCGATCGCGCGCCCCCGGACCCGCCACAGCGCCGGCGAGGTGAACAGGTACTTCGCGCCCTTGAAGAAGGGGACCCCCAGCCAGCCCACCCCGGCGAAGACCCCGAGCACCAGGCCGATGATGAAGAACTGGTCGAGGATCCAGGTGAAGATCGCCACCACGATCACGACGCGGTAGGCGAGCGCCGCGAGCGGATACCCGACGAACCACGACGCTTCCCCCGGTGCCAGCTCGGGTGCCTCGGCGCGCTCGTTGCCGAAGAGGTAGCGCTCGAAGAGCCACCCCCAGTACTTGTTGGCGCGAAGGCGCAGGTTGGGAAGCTCGGCCAGGTCCGACAGGATGTAGTAGCCGTCGAAGCGAAGCAGGGGGTTTGCGTTGAACAGGATGGTGGTGACCCCCGCGATCATGATCACGTTGTAGGCGATCGCGCGGACCGCCCCCGGCTCCACGGACAGCCACACGTAGAAGGCGAGCGCGGCGACGAAGACCTCCGCCAGCATCCCACCGGCACCCACCAGGGCGCGCCGGTACTTGCTCGAAAAGGCCCAGGAAGACGACGCGTCGACGTAGGGGACCGGCGTGAAGATCAGGAACATCACGCCCATGTCGTGAACCGGTGCGCCATAGACCTTGGCCGCGTAGCCGTGGCCGAGCTCGTGCAGGACCTTGATCACGGGGAAGAGCAGCCAGACCACGACCAGGTTCTCGGGCGCGAAGACCCGGTCGACCAGATTCTCGGTCAGCTCGGACCCGTGCACGGCGGCGAGGACCAGGGCGGGCAGGACGACGGCCAGCCACGTCAGACCCCCCAGCCAGCCGAAGAGCGGGCGGACCGCCCCGACGGTGGCTTCGAGAAAGCGCTCCGGGTCGACGAGCGGGACGCGGATCGCGAACGGGCTCATCAGCTTGCCCTGGAGCTGCTTCTTCTCGTGACGTTCCCAGCGCTCGAAGAGCTCCCGAGCATCCGGAGGCACGTCGGATTGGAGCACGTCCGCCGCGTGGAGCTGGCCGAGCAGCTCGATCATCTGGTCCTGGGTGGGCGCGTCGTCGTGCAGCTGCTCGCCCGCGAGCTCCCAGATCTGCTCGACGGTCCGCTCCCCGTCCATCAGGCCGATGGCGGCGTTCGCGGCCGGGCTGAAGCGATGGAAACGCTCGTTGGCGGAGTCGCGGAGCACGTACCACAGCTCGCCCCGATAGTGGTGCCGGTGCACCTTGGCGTGGGTGCGTAGCCGCGGGGTCAGGTCGCGGACACGGTGCCACGAGCCGCTGAAGAGCTGCTCGGCCATGGCCTAGGGGGTCCAGCGCCAGAGCGTGAGGCGCATCCAGTCGACGATCTCGTGACCCCAGATCCAGATCTGGCGACGCTGGCCGACGCCGATCTTCGCAACCCCTTCCATCCCCGGCTGGATGCGGGCCGGGGGATCCTGCATCTCAGCCTCGATCCGGAAGTAGTTGCGTCCTTCGCTCGCCTCGGAGACCGGCGTGATCTTGGCGACGGTGATCTCCACCGCGCGATCCGGGAAGGCCGCCAGCATCAGCTCGCCCGTCTGCCCCAGCGCGACTTCGTCGATCTCGCTCTCGTCGACCTCGACCACCACCCGGAACTCGCCCTCCGGCGCGACCTCGAAGAGGAGATCGCCGCGCTGTACCGGGGACTCGAGGTGCTGGCTGAGGTCGCCCGTCACCACGACCCCGTCGAAGGGCGCCAGGATCCGGGTCTTTGCCAGCTGCGACTCGGCGAGCTCGAGCTCGGCTCGAACCTGCTCCACGCGTGCCGACAGGATGTGGACGTCGGCCGCGTTTCGTTGCGCCATCGCCTGCTGCATTTCCTTGGAGAGCTGCGAGACCTCGCTCGAGAAGCGGGCGCGCTGCAGCCGCAGATCGCGGTCGTCGAGACGCGCCAGGAGCTCTCCCTCGCGCACCCGGTCGCCGGCGCGAGCCGGAGCTTCCGCGATGTAGCCGTCGAAGGGCGCGACCGCTGCGCGCATCACGCGAGCCTCGATCTCGCTGTCCGCCACCACCCGGTAGTCGCCATGCGCGAGCAGCAGGAAGAGCAGAACGAGGCTCGCGAGGCCGACTCCCAGCTTCATCCCGACGCGGCCCGGCCCGACCAGGCGGCTGGCGTTCTCACGTGCGGAATCCAGGATCTTGGCTCCGATCCAGCGATCGTCCCGGTACTGGATGTCGAGCATCGGACCCGCCAGATCGACCACCGTTTCGACGAGCTGCTGCTCGCTGCGGGCGAAGGGGCGGCCCGTCTCGCGTTCGAGCGTCACCACTCCGCAGAAGCGCCCGCCATGCGCGATCGGAATGGAGAGAAGGCAGCCGGCGCCTCCCTCCTGCGCGAGCGCCTCGTGACAACGGGTCACCTGGGGCAGCTTCTCGGCGGGTGCAGGCCAGACGACGCTGCCCTCCTGGTCCAGTGCCTCCTCCATCGCGGCCTCGAGCGCCCGGCCGAGGTTGGCGTGTTCCGAGAACTGTGCGCTGTGGGAGACGACCTGGAGACGAACGCGATCGCGCCGCACGGTTCCCAGACTCGCGCGCTCGCATTCGAGCCGGGTGGCCAGCTCGGTCACGAAGGCCGTGGCGGCTGCCCGGAAGCGTTCGTGCTCGAGCGGACTCGCGACGATGTCCAGCAGCGCGTCGAGCTGGCCGGCACGACCCGCCACACCGGAGTCGCGCTGCAGGGCGAGCTCGATCCAGGAGAGTCCCCACCCCAGTCGGCGGAGCAGGCCTTCCAGAGCGTCCCCGGGCCGGGGCTCGACCTCCAGGACCACCGCTCCGGCCGGCTGGCCCTCGAGCTCGACCACCTGACCGATGACCGTGCGGGAGGCCTCGCGTCCGGCGCGATCACCCTGCGGATCCAGCTGGAGGGCCAGCGCCCGGTTCTCGGACAGGACCTTGTGGGCCGCCTGGAGCAGGTGCTGCGGGGAGCGTTGGCCCTCGGGCCAGCCGGCCGCCGAATCGAAGCTGGCTCCGGACTCGTCGCGCAGGAGCAGCAGCCCCGCCGACACGCCATCCACGAGTCGACACTGGAAGGCGAGCCAGCTGGCAAAGAACTCCTCCCGGTTGGAGGCCGACCGGAAGCGCGTCCAAAGGACGCGCTCTTCCAGCTCGGATGCCGCGTCCGGGAGACGCGGGGCCTCCTCCTGGCCGACTTCCGTGGGCGCCATGCCTGTCTTTCCTACCTGCGGGGCCGGCGGAATACCGGACTCACCATGGTATCCCCGGCGGCGCCGCCATTGGGGTGGAATCTACCGGAATCAATGGGATTTTCGCTGTGAAGAAGCTCTCGCCCCCGCAGGGCATGGCCCGCGGGCGAGACGGCAGGCGAGCCGACGGACGGGCGTGCCGGGTGCGCAGCAAAGAACCCGAGGCACCGCGACTAGCGCTCGATCCGCTCCTCGACCGCGTCCATCTGCTCTTCCATCGTCGCCTGGGCCTCGCTCTCCTGCCCGTACGGCGTGTCCTCGGGCGCCTCTTCGAAGAAGACGCAGGTGCTCCCGAGGCCGAGGGCCGCCGCCGCACAGGCGACGGCCAGGTGGAGCCGGATCCGCTTCATCGTCTTCCTCCGCTTGCTCGAGCCACACGGGCTCGAGTCAGGCGAGCTCGAGTCAGGCGAGCTCGAGATTCGCGTAGCGCACCATGACGGTCTTGATGCCGGCGCGATCGAACTTGATCTTGAGCTTCTGGTTCACGCCCTCGCCGCTCACGCCCTCGATGGTCCCGAGACCGAAGACCGAGTGGCGCACCCGGGTGCCGCGCTGGATGCCGCCCTCTTCGTCGTGGGTCTCCTGCGAGTAGGAGCGGTCGAGGCGGTCCTCGCGGGTCCGGCGACTCGCGCGGGTGCGGCTCGAGCGCTGCCCCCGACCCGGTGAGTGCTGCACCTGCATCAGCTCCTCGGGCACCTCGCGCAGGAATCGCGACGGCGACTGGTAGCTGTGGCTCCCGAAGCGGCGGCGCTCCCGCGCGCAGGTGAGGAAGAGCTGCTCCATGGCGCGGGTCATGCCCACGTAGCAGAGGCGTCGTTCCTCCTCGAGGCGTTCCTCGTCGTAGGACGAGTTGGCGTGCGGGAAGACGCCTTCCTCCATGCCCACCAGGAAGACCACCCCGTACTCCAGGCCCTTGGCGGAGTGCGCCGTCATCAGCGAGACGCTCTGGGGCTTGTGCTCGTAGCTGTCGAGGTCGGAGATGAGCGCCACCTGGTCGAGGTAGAGCTCGAGCTCGCTGCGCTCCTCGCCTTCCGACCCGGTGTTCACCGCGTGGAAGTCCTCGGCGCTGGCGACCAGCTCGCGCAGGTTGTCGATGCGCACCTCGGCGTCCGGGTTGTCCTCGGCCACCAGGGCCTTCATGTAGCCGCTGCGCTCGAGCACCTCCGCGATGATCTCGTCCACCGGGCGCTCCGCGAAGCGATCGAGGTCCTGCAGCAGGTCCAGGAACTCGCGGATCTTCCCGGCGGTACGGCGCGCGGCGCCCTCCCGGGCGAACGCGCCGAGAGCGGCGCGCAGCGAGATCTCCCGCTCGGCGGCCAGCGCCTCGACGCGCTCCAGAGTGGTCTTGCCGATGCCGCGGGCGGGCTTGTTGACGATGCGCGAGAGCGCCTGGGCGTCGTCCGGGTTCACGAGCAGGCGCAGGTAGCAGAGGATGTCCTTGATCTCGGCGCGCTCGTAGAAGCGCACGCCGCCGACCACCACATAGGGGAGGTCGTACTTGAGCAGCTCCTCCTCGAAGGCCCGCGACTGCGAGTTCGTTCGGTACAGGATCGCGAACTCGCCCAGCGACCTTCCTTCGTTGCGGCTCGCGTGCAGGATGCGGCCCACCACGAAGCTGGCCTCTTCGCGTTCGTTCTCCGCCTCGAAGAAGTGGATCAGCTCACCGCCCTCCCGCTCGGTGAACATGTTCTTCTTCTTGCGGCCGAGGTTGTTCTCGACCACCGCGGTCGCACCCGAGAGGATGGGCTGCGTCGAGCGGTAGTTGCGCTCGAGCTTGATGACCTTCGCGTTCGGGTAGTCCTCTTCGAAGTCGAGGATGTTGCGAATGTCCGCTCCGCGCCAGGCGTAGACGGACTGGTCCGGGTCGCCCACCACGCACAGGTTCCCGTGGCTCGCGGCCAGCATGCGCACGAGCTGGTACTGCACCCGGTTCGTGTCCTGGTACTCGTCCACCAGCACGTACTGCCAGCGGCGCTGGTACCAGTCGAGCACCTGGGGGGCCCGCTTGAAGAGCTCGACGGTCTGGAGGAGCAGGTCGCCGAAGTCGAGGGCGTTCGCGTCGAAGAGCAGGCGCTGGTAGGTGCCGTAGAGCTCGGCGGAGAGCTCGTCGTCGATGTCGGCAGCCTGGGAGGCTGCATCGGCGGGCAGCAGGCCCTGGTTCTTCCACTCGTCGATGCGCCAGCGCAGGCGCTTCGGCTCGTACTGTCGCGGGTCGAGCCCGTGCCGCTTCAGGACCTGCTTGCAGATCCCCAGGCTGTCCGCGTCGTCGTAGATCACGAAGCCGCGCGAGCGCTCGAGGGCTCCGATGTCGCGCCGCAGGATGCGCACGCACATGGAGTGGAAGGTCGAGAGCCAGAGCCCGCCCGCCGACGGGCCCAGTGTCTTCTCGACCCGCTCGCGCATCTCGCCGGCGGCCTTGTTGGTGAAGGTGACCCCCAGGATCGACTCGGCGGGAATCCCGCAGACGCCGATCAGGTAGGCGATGCGGCTCGTGAGCACGCGGGTCTTGCCGCTGCCGGCACCGGCCAGCACCAGCAGCGGCCCTTCCGTGGTCTCCACGGCACGACGCTGTTCGGGGTTCAGGCCTTCGAGGATCGAATCGGCGAGCAAGGGGCCGTTCTCGGCGCTCCCGGGCTTCCGCGTGCGAGCGCTTCGTGAGAGAGGAGCGGGGGGGAAGCCGAGGGTAGACGATCGCGCTCAGCCCGACACGACCCAGCGCGGATCCAGATGCTGGAGCATCCAGGGCAGGTCGCCGTAGAGGAAGAACGAGCCGACGCAAGCCGCCAGCCACGGTCGCGCGCGTTCGGGCGTCAGCTCGGCCAGCGCCCAGGCCACGAGTCCCTGGATGGGCAGCAGTACCAGGAACAGGTAGCGGCCCTGCACCGCGAGCTCGGGGTAGTGGAACTTCTGGTACGCGGGGTAGTGGACGAGCCACATCAGCACCCCCGCGTAGCCGAGCACCAGGAAGGCGGCGTCGGCGGGAACGCCGCCGGCCGCACCCGGCCGCCAGCGCCAGGCGAGCAGCAGGGCGGCCGCCGCGAAGACGAGCGTGTACGCGGCCCGCATCCCGTCGCCCTTCTTCAGACGCACGTGACCCGTGTAGGCGACGCTGCTGCGCAGCATCGTCGAGGCCCACGAGCCCACGTAGGCGACCGGGCCCATCAGGCTGGAATCGGGCTCCTGGGCGGTCTTCAGCAGCAGCAGGGTGCCGTTGCGATCTCCCCGGTGACGGATGACCCGTTCGGCCTTGGCGCGGGCCTCGCCCGCGCTGAGCTCGCCGTCGAGGAACTCGTCCAGGATGCGGCCGCGGGCGAAGACGCGGTTCGACATGGCGTTCTGCAGGCCCACCACCTGGTCGAAGTCCGGTGCGAGCTTGCCGTGGCGGAGCCAGTTGCCGCCATAGAGGGAGGTGCCCAGGCCCGCGAGCAGGATCGTGCCGACGAGCAGGGCCGCGGTCGAAGGCGTCCGCAACGCCCCCGGAAGCTCGCGCAGCAGGCCCGGGAGCCGGCGCGCCTCCCGAATCCCGAGCAGCACGACGAAGAGGAAGGCCAGGGGCAGGAAGGTGCGCTTCACCAGGCATCCGCCCAGGACCAGCAGCGAGAGAGCCAGCAGGGTCCGCAGGCTCGGACGCGCCCGCAGCCGCGTGAACGCGAGCAGCGCACCGGCCGCGAGCAGGTTGGCGCCGTTGTCGTAGCTGACGCTGGCCGAGAGCGCCGTGAACATCAGCGTGTTGGTCACGAGGACGAGGAAGAGCAGACGGGCCCATGGACTGCGGCACCACTCGCGAATCCAGAGAATGGCGACGAGGGCCGTCGCCAGCCCGAGCAGCCCGTTCACCAGGCGCGCGAAGACCAGCTCCGGAAGCCCGAAGAGGTTCAGCGCCTGGACGCGCGCCAGGGTCCAGTAGTAGAGCCACGGCCGCTGGTCGATCAGGCCGAGCTCGAAGGTCGCCGGCCCGTTGTCGGGCACGCCCCAGACCGCCGTGTAGGCGAGCACCCGACCGAAGTGCGTGATCTCGTCGGGCGGGATGTGGGGCTTGATCTGGAGCGCCAGGATGACGACACGGACCGCGAACCAGGCCAGCAGGACCGCGCAGGCGGCCCACTCCCAGGACGGCACCTCGTTTCCGCGGGGCTCGCTGGGCTCGGTCACCGGGCCACGTGTAGCACCCCGGGGCCCCGGGGCGAAGGCGGACGAAGGCCGCCTACTCGACCGTGACGCTCTTGGCGAGGTTCCGCGGCTGGTCGACGTCGGTGCCCTTGCGGGTCGCCACGTGATAGGCGAGCAGCTGCAGGGGAACGACGGCGAGGGCCGGCGTGAGGAACTCGCCGAGGTCCTCGACGTAGATCACGTCGTTCGCCTTCGCGGCGATCTCCTCGTCTCCGGCGCTCGCCAGCGCGATCACCTGACCGTCGCGCGCCCGCACCTGCTCGAGGTTCGAGACGACCTTGTCGTAGAGCGGACCGCGGTTGGCCACCACCACCACCGGCATGTTCTCGTCGATCAGGGCGATCGGACCGTGCTTCATCTCGCCGGCCGCGTAGGCCTCGGCGTGGATGTAGGAGATCTCCTTGAGCTTGAGCGCGCCCTCGAGGGCGATGGGGAACATGATCCCGCGCCCGAGGAAGAGGAAGTCGGTGGCGCGGAAGTACTTGTGGGCCACCTCTTCGATCTTCTCGTCCAGGTCCAGGGTCTGCTCGACCATGCGCGGCAGCCGTTGCAGGTCGCGCATGCGCTCGCGCAGCTCGTCGGCGCCGAGGCGTCCGCGGACCGCCGCCAGCTTCAGCGCCAGCAGGTAGAGGGCCACCAGCTGGGACATGAAGCACTTGGTCGACGCGACGCCGATCTCGGGGCCGGCGTGGGTGTAGAGGACGTCGTCGCTCTCGCGGGCGATCGACGACTCGCGGGTGTTCGTGATCGCGAGGACGCGCGCGCCCTGCTCCCGTCCCTCGCGCAGGGCCGCCAGGGTGTCGGCCGTCTCCCCGGACTGCGAGACGGGAACCACCAGGCAGCTGGGATCGAGGATGGGGCTGCGGTAGCGGAACTCACTGGCGAGATCGACCTCGCAGGGCACGCCCGCGATCTGCTCGATCATGTACTTGCCCACCATGCACGCGTAGGAGGCGGTGCCGCAGGCGACCAGCGCGATCCGGGCCGTCTTCTCCACCTGGTCCCGGGTGAACTCGATGCCGTCCAGGTCGATCTCCAGATCGACCTCGTTGATCCGCGTCCCGATGGTGTCGGTGATGGCGCGCGGCTGCTCGAAGATCTCCTTCTGCATGAAGCGGTCGTAGCCGCCCTTCTCCGCCGACACGGGGTCGAAGTTGACCGTCTGGAACTCGCGGTCCACCGGGCGCCCGTCGATGTCCACGATCTGGATGCGTTCCGGATCGAGCACCGCGAAGTCGCCGTCCGCCATGAAGATCATCTGGCGCGTGTAGGGCAGGATCGCCGGGATGTCGCTCCCGATGAAGGCCTGGCCGTCCGCCATCCCCAGGATGATCGGACTGCCGCCGTTCTTCGCCGCGACCAGGTGGCTCGGGTCGTCCGCGCACATGGCACCGAACGCGTAGGAGCCGACCACACGGCGGCATGCCTCTCGCACGGCACCCAGCAGGTCGGCACCCGTCTTCATGTTCTGGTGGATCATGTGCGCGATCAGCTCGGTGTCGGTCTCGGACTGGATCTCACAGCCCGCCCGTTCGAGCTCGTCGCGAAGCTCCTGGTAGTTCTCGATGATGCCGTTGTGGACGATGACCACCGACCCGGCCCGATGCGGGTGGGCGTTGCTCTCCGAAGGCTTGCCGTGGGTCGCCCAACGCGTGTGGCCCAGGCCGACGTGACCGTCGAGCGGGTCTTCGCGCAGCCGCTCTTCGAGATTCGCGAGCTTGCCGACGGCGCGCCGGACCGAGACCTCTGCCGCCTCGCCCTCCTGGCTCGCCGAGACGGCGATCCCCGCCGAGTCGTAGCCCCGATACTCCAGCCGCCGGAGGCCATCGACCAGCACCTCCTGGGCCGGGTGCTGCTTCCCGATCGTTCCCACGATTCCACACATACGCTCGACTCCCGCCCGCCTCCGCGCCCCCGCACCGGGTTGGCTGCCGGACGGGCCGCGATCGTTCCCTGGAAAATGGCCGCGAAGCCGATCTAGCCGTCGCTCTCGTCGCTCCCGCCGTCCGAGGCGCGGTTCTCGGCCTCCTGCTTGGCGAGCTTCGCGGCTTCCTTCTTCTTCTGGCGCCGCTTCGCCCAGCCTTCGACGTTCCGCTGCTTCGCCCGGGCCACGCCCAGCGCGTACTCGGGCACCTCGCGGTCGATGGTCGATCCGGCCGCCAGGAAGGTGTGGTCCTGGATCACCACCGGCGACAGCAGGTTCACGTTGCAGCCGATGAAGACGTCGTCGCCCACCGTGGTCCGGTGCTTCGCGATGCCGTCGTAGTTCACGACGACACTGCCGCAGCCGAAGTTCACGCCGGCACCGACGTCCGCGTCCCCGATGTAGGTCAGATGTGCGGCCTTGCTGCCGGCTCCGATGCGCGAGTTCTTGACCTCGACGAAGTTGCCGATCTTGACGCCTTCCCCGAGCTCGGAGCCGGGACGCAGGTGCGCGTTCGGCCCGAGCTCGACTCCGTCCGCCAGGTGGCTCGCCTCGATGGTCGTGTAGGCCTTGATGTGGCACCCCTCGCCGACGGTGCTGCTGCCCGTGATCTGGCATCCCGGCTCGATCACCGTGTCGCGCCCGATTCGAACGTCGGCGTCGATGTAGGTGCACGCGGGGTCCACCAGGGTGACACCTTCTTCCATCAGCTTGCAGTTGATCCGCCGGCGCAGCACCGCGACGGCGTCGGCCAGCTCCTCGCGGGTGTTGATGCCCAGGCACTCGTCGGCGTCCTCGAGGGGCGTGGCGGAGACCTGCTTGCCGTCCCGGACGGCCAGCTGGACGACGTCGGTCAGGTACAGCTCGCCCTGGGCGTTGGAGTCGTCCAGACGTGCGAGACAGCTGCGCAGGAGCTGCGCATCGAGCAGGTAGACGCCGGTATTGCGCTCGCGGATCTCGAGCTCTTCGGGCGTGGCGTCCTGCATCTCGACCACGCGCTCGACCCGCCCGACACCGTCCCGCAGGATGCGTCCGGGAATGGTGGGCGCCTCGGCGGTGAGGATCAGCAGGTCGGCCCCCTCCCGCTCCTTCTCGGCCCGCATCGCCTGGAGGCTCTCGGGGCGCAGCAGGGGGACGTCCGCGTACAGGACCAGGACGTCGCCGTCGAAGTCCGCGAGCTTCGGCTCGGCCTGCAGCACCGCATGGCCCGTGCCCCGGGGCTCTGCCTGGTCGACGAAGTCGCAGCGGCCCGCGAAGCGTTCCCGCACCTCCTCGGCGTCGCGCCCGACCACCACCAGCAGGCGCTCGGGCTCGAGCGTCTCCGCCGTCGTCAGGACGTGGCCGAGCATCGGCCGGCCGCACATCTCGTGCAGGACCTTGGCGCGACCCGAACGCATTCGCGTGCCCTGGCCGGCAGCCAGCACGATGACCGCCAGCTTGTCGGAAGATCTGCTCATCGGTCTCCTGTTTCGGCCACAAGGGCCGGGAGAATGACTCGTACCGACCCCGGGGAAGGCCCGAAAGTTACCCCGGTGCGACCCGCATGCCTTCCCCCGGGGCCCGATTCGACGGATCCGTTGCGGCATCCGACACGCCCCCGGGCGACTCCCGGCCGAGCAGGGCGCTAGGCTTCCCCTGCACGCCCCGAATCCGCTCCCGAGGAGCCGTCCATCCAGATCTTCGGCAATACCCGCGGTCTCAAGGCAAGCCAGGTTCGCGCCCTCGAGCGCCTGAACAAGCGACGGCTCCCGCCCGACCGCCTCGTCACCAACGAGTTCGCACGTCAGCTCAGCGAGATCAGCCGGGACATCCGCCGTGTGGTGGGTGTGCTGGTGGACCGCCGGGGTGACGTCACCCACGTGATGGTGGGAGACGCGGGCTCGATCGAGATGCCCGACTGGGGCCGGCTGCGCGCCGGACGAGGGCGTCTGCGCGGCCTGCGCTGCATCCACACCCACCTGCAGGACGAGGGGCTGACGCGCGACGACCTCACGGACCTGCTGCTGCTGCGCCTCGACGCGATGGTCAGTGTCGGCGTCCAGGAAGACGGGCTTCCGGGCCTGGCCCATACCGCCACCCTCAAGCCCGACGACGGCGACGATGCGGCGGATCGCGGCCTCGACCGCGGCGTCCAGCGGCTCGAGCCGGTGCACCCGGCCCAGATCGACGACGACTTCCAGGTCTTCATTCGCGACCTCGAGAACGACCTGGCGCGGCAGATCCGCACCCAGGAGGTCGGCGACGGCGAGCGGGCGATCCTGGTGTCGGTCACGGCGGGGCGATCGCGCGACGAGTTCGAGACCCACGTCGAGGAGCTGAGCGAGCTCGCGCGCTCCGCGGGCATCGAGCTGGTCGACGTGGTGACCCAGCAGCGGCCCCGGGTCGACAACAAGACCGTGGTCGGAAGCGGCAAGCTGCAGGACCTGATGATCCGCTCCTTCCAGAGCGACGTGGACCTGATCGTCTTCGATCAGGACCTCACCCCCACCCAGGCCCGCAATCTCTCCGAGCGCATGGAGCTGCGCGTCATCGACCGCACGCAGCTCATCCTCGACATCTTCGCCCAGCGGGCGACCAGCCGGGACGGCAAGCTGCAGGTCGAGCTGGCGCAGCTCAAGCACCGCATGCCGCGGCTCGCCCAGCGCGCCGACCTGTCCCTCTCCCGGCTGGAGGGCGGCATCGGCGGACGCGGTCCGGGCGAGACCAAGCTCGAGACCGATCGCCGTCGGGTGCGCGACCGCGCGGCACGCCTCGAGAAGGAGCTCGCGAAGCTCGGCGGCCAGCGCAAGGGACGCCGACGCAAGCGCGAGCGGCGCGACGTGCCCGTGCTCTCGATCGTGGGATACACGAACGCTGGCAAGAGCACCCTGCTGCGCGCCCTGACCGAGAGCGAGGTCCACGTCGAGGACAAGATGTTCGCCACCCTGGACCCGGTCTCGCGCCGGCTGCGCTTCCCGCGCGACCGCGAGGTGGTCATCACCGACACGGTGGGCTTCATCCGCGACCTGCCCCGGGAGCTGATGGCGGCCTTCAAGGCGACCCTGGAGGAGCTGGAGGGTGCCAGCCTGCTGCTGCACGTGGTGGACGTCTCCGCCCCCGATCTCGAACGACGCATGAGCGCCGTCCGGAAGATCCTCGACGAGCTGGGGCTCTCCGGAGCCCCGGAGCTGCTCATCTTCAACAAGGCCGACCGGCTTCCCCCGGGCGAGGGTGAGGCGATTGCGGCCCGCCTGGGCGGGGTGGCCATCTCGGCTGCCAGCCGCTTTGGACTCGAGGACCTGCTAAAGAAGGCAGAAGAGCTGCTTTGGAGCCGGGAAGAGCTGGCGGGCGTGGCGCGACACGCGGAAGATCTGGCAGCCATCTCAGGCTGACGGGGCCGCGTCCCGGGAGACGCGGGCGGAGGGGACCCATCCAGTGCGGAGCAAGATCACGGGAACAGGCATGTACGTGCCGAACCGGGTCGTCACCAACGACGACCTGGCGCGGATCATGGACACGAGCGACGAGTGGATCCAGCAGCGCACGGGCATCCGTGAGCGGCGCTGGATCGAGCCGGGGCAGCAGCCCGCGGATCTCGCCGAGGCGGCAACCCGACAGGCCCTGGAGGCCGCCGGGCTGGAGCCGCGGGACGTGGACCTGATCCTGCTCGGGACCCTGTCCTCCCAGGCGGACTTCCCGGGCACGTCGTTCTTCCTCCAGCACCAGCTCGGACTCGAGGACACCCCGTGCATGGACGTCCGTGCACAGTGCAGCGGCTTCCTCTACATGCTGCAGCTGGCGGATGCGCTCATCCGCGCGGGCACGCACACCCGGGTGCTCGTGGTCGGCTGCGAGGTGCACTCGACGGGTCTCGACGTCAGCACCGAAGGTCGCGACGTCGCGGTGATCTTCGGCGACGGCTCCGGGGCCGTGGTGCTCGAGGCCTGCGACGACGACGACGCCGGCATCCTCGAGGTGCGCATCCACTCCCAGGGAGAGCACGCCAAGCGCCTGTGCGTGGCCGCGCCGGGCTCGGGAACGTCGCCCAAGCGACTCACCCACGAGATCCTCGACCAGAAGCTCCACTTCCCCCACATGGAGGGGCGCTTCGTCTTCAAGCACGCCGTCACACGCATGCCCGAGGTGCTGCTCGAGACCCTGGGCGCCGTCAGCCTGAAGGTGGAGGACGTCGACCTGTTCCTCTTCCACCAGGCCAACCTGCGGATCAATGAGTTCGTGGCCGGGAAGCTGGAGATCCCCGAAGACAAGCTCTTCAACAACATCGGCCGCTACGGCAACTGCTCGGCGGCCTCGATCCCGATGCTGCTCCACGAGTCGCAGCAGCAGGGACTGCTGGAGCCCGGAAAGCTGGTCAGCATGACGGCCTTCGGGGCGGGCTTCAGCTGGGCGAGCGCGATCGTCCGCTGGTAGGGCCTGACCGGGGCGCTTGACGCACCGCATTCCCCCGCGGGCGGCGACTTCTGACGCGATCTGGCAGGATTCCCGTCTCTAGCTGCCCTGTTTCGGCTAGACGGTTGACGCGATGACGCGCCGTGTTATCTTCTTGCGCGTTCGCTGCCCGCGGCAACGCACTGCGTTGCGAAGGCGGACCACCCAACGAGATCGCCCGCCACAAGGCTCGGGAAGGGGCCGGAGGCGGGAGGACAGAGACGAGACAGAGACGGAGAGAGGAGATTCCCCATGTCACAGGCCAAGGCACAAGCCAGCTTCATCGACGAGGGCATCGACCAGGTCAAGGAAGCCTGGAGCAACGTCGGCGACGAGTTCGAGAAGATCCAGAAGAACCTCGAGAAGCGCCGCAAGCGATTCGAGAAGGAAGCCGAGAAGCGCGTGAAGAAGTTCGAGAAGACGCCCTTCGGCAAGCGGCTCACCTCGCTGCGCGACGACACCCAGAAGCAGTTCGAGGAGAACCTCGAGAGCCTGATCGGACTGATCCCGCTGGCATCGAGCTCCGACGTCAAGCGCCTCGAGCGCAAGGTCGCCACCCTGACCCGCAAGGTGAACGCCCTCGAGAAGGCGAACGCCGCGAAGACCGTGTCCCCCTCCGCCGCGTCGACCGAGGCCCGGGCGTCTGCCTGAGGATCCTCCAGGCGCCATTCCCAGGCGCCGGTCGCACGGCGGCACCAATCGGCCCGGTGGGTTCCCCCCGCCGGGCCTTTCCTCGTCTGAGGCCTCCGGACGCGGTGCTGGACCTGCGGCTACAGCCCGCTCCTCCCGATCCAGCCGCCGATGGTTCGCACCAGGGATCTCGGGTACAGGCCGACCAGGCTGGCCTGGAGCTTGTTGGTCGCGCCCGGCACCACCACGACGCGGCCCGCCAGGCAGGCCTCCACGCCTTCCCGCGCGACCTCTCGGGAGTCGGCGATCAGGAAGGACGGGGTCAGGCGGGCGAGAGGGTTCTGCCGTTGCGCCTTGTCGACCATGTCGGTCCGGGTGAGCCCGGGGCACAGGGCCGTGATGGTGACACCGGTGCCCTTGAGCTCTTCCGAGAGTGACTCCGTCAGCGACAGCACGAAGGCCTTGGTGGCCGCGTAGACGTTCAGGGCCGGGACCGGCTGGAAGGCGGCGAGCGACGCCACGTTGAGGATGCGGCCGCGGCCCCGGTCGACCATCGGCTGCAGGAAGCGGTGGGTCAGGTCGGTCAGCGCCACGGCGTTCAGCTGCACCAGGCGCAGCAGGCTCTCGCGATCGAGCTCGCGGAAGGCACCGATCTCGATCACACCGGCGTTGTTGACCAGCAGATCGACCGGCTCGCCTTCCAGCTGGGTCTCGAGCGAATCACCCGCGTCGGGAGCGAGCAGATCCAGGGGCACGGCCCGGGCCCGAACCTCGTGGTCGCGCTGGAGGAAGCGCGACAGCCGCTCCAGCTCGGCCGCGCGGCGTGCCACCAGCACCAGATCGAAGCCGCGAGCCGCCAGCTCGCAGGCGATCTCGAGCCCGATCCCCGCCGAAGCGCCGGTGACGAGCGCGGTCTGCCCCTTGCCGTCCGCCATGGCCGTGAGGGTAGACGCAGCTCGGCCGGCGGGCCAAGACGACGCCGAGCCTGCTCAGTCCCGCTCGGCCCCGGCCGACTCGATCACGGATCGCACCAGTGCCAGGAGCGCCTCGGGGGCGAAGGGCTTCTGCAGGAAGCCCGCGCAATCGCGGTACTCGAGCTCGGCCGCGACACGCTCCGGCGAGTAGCCGCTGACGAGCACGATCCGGGCGTCGGCTCGCGCGGCGCGAATCCGATCGAAGGTGTCCGCGCCGCTGAGCGCCGGCATGGTGCGATCGAGCAGGACCACGTCCACCTCGTCGGCGTGCTCGACGAAGAGCTCCGCACCCGCACGACCGTCGCTGGCGGTCAGCACGCGCATGCCCGCGCGTTGCAGGACGGTCGCGGCGAGCTCGCGAACCCCTGCGTCGTCGTCGATCACGAGCGCCGTACCGCCGCTCCGCCAGTCGACGCCCGGAGCGCGGGGCGTCTCGGCGATCGTCTCGCGTCGTTCGCAGGCGGGGAAGGAGACGCGGAAGCGTGTGCCGCGACCCGGCTCGCTGTCGACCTCGATGGTTCCCCGGTGGGCGCGCACGATGCCGGCCACGGCCGCGAGGCCGAGACCACGCCCGGTGAACTTCGTCGTATAGAAGGGATCGAAGATCCGGGAGAGGGTCTCTTCGTCCATCCCTTCGCCGGCGTCCGTCACCTCGAGGTAGACGTGCGTGCCCTTCTGGGTCGACTCCGCGAAGAGCTCACCGACCGACGGAGCGTCGCGGTCGACGACACCGGTCCGCACGACGATGCGGCCGGCACCGGGGGGCTGGGACTCCACGGCGTTGGTCACCAGGTTCATGACGACCTGGGAGATCTGGGCCTCTTCGGCCTCGATCGGCGGCAGGTCGTCGGCCAGCTCGAGCTCGAGGAAGGTGGACCCCGCGACGGACGACCCGACCAGGTCGCGCATCTCGCGCACGAGTCGGGACAGATCGATCGGCTCGACGCGCAGGGGGCTCTGGCCCGCGTAGGAGAGCATCTGGTTCGTCAGCGCCGCCGCGCGTTGCGCGGCCTGCTGGATCTTCTCCAGCCAGCCCCGAACCGCCGAGTCGGCGGGCAGATCGGCAAGAGCCAGCCGCGAGGCGCCGAGGATCGGCGTCAGCAGGTTGTTGAAGTCGTGGGCGATGCCGCCGGCCAGCACGCCGAGGCCCTCGAGCCGCTGCGTGCGCTGGAGGCTCCGCTCGAACTTGCGGTGTGCCTCCTCGGCCCGCTTGCGCTCGCTGAGATCGCGGCTCACCGCCAGGTATCGCATCTCGCCGTGCGCGCCCGTGTACCACGCACCCATCGTCTCGAGCCAGACCCAGTGTCCGTCGCGGTGACGCACGCGGCACTCCATCGCCGGGAAGCGCCGGTGCGGCTCCGCGCGCGCGGCCTCGATCTGCGCCCGCACCGGCGTCTCGTCGTCCGGATGGAGCAGCGACCACGGCGTGATCTCGTACGCCTCCGCGACCGAGTATCCGATCACGTCCTCGGAGCCCGGTGCGACGTAGGTCAGCGTGCCGTCGGCCTTCATCTCCACGACCAGGTCCCAGGTCATGCGCGCCATCGCCTGACGGCGCGTCTCGGCTTCTTCGCGCTCGGCTTCGGAACGCTTCAGGTCGGTGATGTCGCGGCTGATGGTGATCGTGTGGAAGCCGCTGCCCTCCGCCGGATACCAGCCGATCACCGAGGTCTCGACCCACACCCAGCGGCCGTCCTTGTGCCGGACCCGTCCGTCGTTTCGCGCCGGCGCACCCGTCGCACGTACCTTCCTGCCCGCCTCGGCGACGGAGCGCACGTCGTCCGGGTGGAACTCGATCCGGTTCTCGGAGGCGCACTCGTCGACCGTCCACCCGATGAACTGCTCGACGTTCGGGCTCGTGTAGACCATCTGCCCGGTGGAGTCGAACTCGCAGATCCAGATGCCGACCGTCTCCATGGCGTGGAGCACGCGATGCAGTCGATCCGGGACGACCGGGAGATCCGCGTCGCTTCGCGGACGGGGCATCTCCTGGATCACGGTC
>JANQSB010000371.1 GCA_028284295.1 Myxococcota bacterium
CGAGCTGACGCGCCAGCCGCCCGGCCATCCCTGGGCCGCGCAGCTCCCGACGGAGCTGCGCCTCTTCGTCGCCGGAGAGCCCTGCGCTGCGGACCCCGCGCGGCGTTCTCCCGTGGCACCGGAAGGCTGGGCGATCTTCCGCTGGCGCATCCACTGCGAACGATCGGGCCTGCGGACGATCGAGAGCCGGCTGCTCGAGGCGGACGCCGCGTCGCATACCCATTTCACGCGGGTCGACACGCCGGACGGCGACGGCCGGGTCCGGGAACGCGTGCTCGTCACCGGTCGCGACGCACCCTGGCCGATCGACACCCCGGCCGGAGAGCCCCCGCCCGGCAGCCTGGGCGCCTATCTCACGCTCGGCGCCCTGCACATCGCGACGGGCTGGGACCACCTGGCCTTCGTGCTGGCGTTGCTGCTCGTCGCCAGCTCGCTCCGGGAGGTCGCCGGTCTGGTCACGGGCTTCACGGTGGGGCACAGCCTGACCCTCGGCCTGGCCGTGCTGGGCGTGGTGCGCCCCGATGCGAACGCCGTGGAGGTCCTGATCGGCTTCTCGATCGCGCTGGTCGCGGTGGAGAACGCCTGGCTGGTCTCGGGGCGGGACCGCTTTCTGCCACGCGCCGTCGCGGGCGTCCTGTCGAGTGCGGCCGCCCTGGCGCTGCTCGGGAGCGGACTGTTGCCGCCCCTGGCGTGGGTCGGGCTCGCCCTCTTCTCGGCCTGCCACTTCGGCCTGCTGCGAAGAACGCAGCGGGCCGGCGCCGTTCGCGCGGTCGTCGCCTTCGCGTTCGGTCTGGTGCACGGCTTCGGCTTCGCGGGGATCCTGATGGAGCTCTCGCTTCCGACCGAGCAGCTCGTGACGGTGCTCTTCGGCTTCAACGTCGGCGTCGAGCTGGGACAGCTGGCCGCCGTGGCGCTGGCGTGGCCGCTTCTGCGCCTCCTGGCCCGGAGCCGGCCCGAGGGCGCGCGCCGACTCGTCGAGACCCTCTCCGCCGCCATCTTCGGGCTGGGGCTCTTCTGGCTGGTGAGCCGGAACTTCGGCTGACCTACCCTGCCACCATGGCGACCGCGGCCCCCCCTCCCGAAGAGCGACCGGCCCTGCCCGACGGGCTGGTGGCCTTCGTGAAGCGCGACTGTCCGACCTGCGTCACGATCGCGCCGGTGCTCGCGCAGCTGCGGGAGCAGGGAGCCCCGCTCACGATCTACAGCCAGGACGACGCCGGCTTTCCGGAAGGCCTCGACGCGCGGGACGACCGTTCGCTCGAGCAGTCCTGGCACCACGACATCGAGGCCGTGCCGACCCTGCTCGAGGTGGTGGACGGACGCGAGCGACAGCGCGCGGTCGGCTGGCAGCGCGAGGAGTGGGAGGCCCTGAGCGGGCGGACCGGACTGGGCCCGGGCCTGCCGGACTGGCGTCCGGGCTGCGGGTCGCGCTCCGTCGACCCGGACCTGGCGGGAGAGCTCGCCGCACGTTTCGGCGGCAGCCGCCTGCGCTCCCGGCGGG
>JANQSB010000374.1 GCA_028284295.1 Myxococcota bacterium
AAACGATCCTGCCCCAGCATCTGGCTCGCCTGGGCTATCGCTCGCTGATGGTCGGCAAGTGGCACCTCGGCCACTGGACTCCCGATCGACTCCCGAACGCGCGCGGCTTCGAGCACTTCTACGGCAGCGTGACCGGTGGCGTCGGCTACTGGGACCACAATCACGGCGGCGGGCACGACTGGCAGCGCAACGGCGTGGGCCTTCGCGAGCAGGGCTACACGACGCGGCTCGTCACCGACGAGGCGCTGCGGCTGGTGGCCGACCACGATCCCGAGCGGCCTCTCTTCCTCTACGCCGCCTTCCACGCGCCCCACCTCCCCAACGAGGCGCCCGAGGCCACGATCGAGCGCTATCGCGACGTCGCCGACGAGAAGCGCCGCATCCACGCCGCGATGGTGAGCGAGCTCGACACGGCCATCGGAGCCCTGCTCGCAGCCTTCGAGCGGCGCGGCATGCTCGAGAACACCCTGGTGTTCTTCGCCAGCGACAACGGGGGAGCGACCCCGAGTGCCTTCCCCGAGGCGGCGCACGCCGTGCTGGGGCAGCTCGCGGAGTGGATCGGACGGCCCCTGCCGATCCCGGGCGTCGAGCTCCTCGCCGTCAACGTGCTCGACGGGGCCAGCGACAACGCTCCACTCTCGAAGGGCAAGGGGAGCGTGGCCGAAGGCGGGGTGCGCGTACCCGCTGCCGTGTGGTGGCCGGGCCGACTCGAGCACGGCATCGACACGGGCTTCATGACGGCTTCGGACCTGCTGCCCACCCTGCTGGACGCCATCGGGGAGCGGGACGCGATTCCCTCGGACCTCGACGGCCGCAGCCGCTGGCCCGCACTCCACGGGGAGCGCGAGGTCGCCCCACCCGACTACATCGTCCGCGGTGTCGAGGGCGTCGCCCTCTACCGCGCCCCGTGGAAGCTCGTCGATCCCGACGACCCGAAGCTCTACGACGTCTACCGCGACCCCACCGAAGCGAACGACGTCGCAGACCAGCATCCGGAGCGGGTCGCCGAGCTGGTCGCAGCCGCGCGCGCGTGGCCCCGTGGCGAGGCACTCGATCGCACGCTCTTCGAGATCTTCTGGGATCCGGACTCCTTCGGCGGCCCCGAGGATCGCGAGCCCTGGGCCGACGCCGCTCGGCGCCGCGCCGCTGCCGGGAGCCCCTGAGCCCGGCGGGCCCGCTCGCGGGACCCGGAAGGCGGTAGGATTCCCGGCATGGATCTTCCCCCGCTGGACGACGAACTTCCGCTCGCCGGCGATGCGATCGACGAGTTCCGCAAGTGCGGGCACACCTGCGTGCGAGGCCTCGCGCGCGACGAGGTGGCCGCCTACCGCCCCGGCCTGCTGGAAGCGGCGCCCAGGGGGCGCTTCGACCACCGCCCCCTCGAGGAGCGCGACCTCTACGGGCAAGCGTTCATCCAGATGTTCAACCTCTGGACCCACGGAGAGGCGGCGAAGCGCTTCGTGTTCGCGCGGCGCTTCGCGAAGGTGGCCGCCGAGCTGATGGGCGTCGACGGGGTGCGGCTCTACCACGACCAGGCGCTCTTCAAGGAGCCGGGCGGTGGCTTCACGCCCTGGCACCAGGACCAGTTCTACTGGCCGCTCGAGACCAAGCACACCATCACCCTGTGGATGCCGCTGGTTCCGGTCACGCCCGACATGGGAGCGATGGAGTTCGCCAGCGGCTCGCACCAGCTCGCCAGCCTCGGCGACTTCGCCATCGGGGAGGACTCCGAGAGGGTGCTGGGCGAGCTCGTGGAAGCGCGAGGACTGGAGCGGGTCTCCCACGGCCCCTTCGAGGCGGGGGACGCCACCTTCCACGCCGGCTGGACCCTCCACCGGGCGCCCGCCAACCGCAGCGAGCGCATGCGCGAGGTGATGACCGTGATCTACTTCGCGGACGGAACCCGCGTCGGGCCGCTCGACCACCCGAATCGCCGCTTCGATCGCAACGTCTGGCTTCCGGGCTGCGAGCCCGGCGAGCTCGCGGCCAGCGAGCTCAATCCGCTGCTCTACTCCCGGTAGAGGGGCGGGGCGCCTGGATCCCCAGATCCTCGAGCACCACGTGTGCGCCGTTGTAGCCCGGCAGGAAGGTGACACCGGGACCGGGGTGGCAAGCCGCCCCGCACAGGAAGAGGTTCTCGACCGGCGTGCGATAGCCGCCCTCCCACCCGGGCACGGGTCTGAACTCGACCATCTGTTCGGGATGGATCAGTCCGTGGCAGAAGTCACCGTCGGTACACCCGAACATCGACTCGTAGTGGTAGGGCGCGAAGGTCGCCATGTTCGAGATGGAGTCCCGGAAGTTGGGCGCGTAGCGCGTCATCTTGTCGACGATGCGGCTGGCCATCTCGTCCTTCAGCTTCCCATGATCGCGACGGGGCGCCTCGCACGGGAAGTACATGGCGTACATGGTGCCGGCGTGCTTGCCCGGCGGGGCCAGGTCCGGATCGAGGACACTCGGGATCTGCATCCCGATGCACGGATCCGTGGGCACCTGCAGCCGACGACACTCGACCCAGTTGCGCTGGAGCAGCTCCGGGCTGTTGAAGATGGAGACGTTCGCCCGGTAGCTCCCTTCGTTCAGCCAGGACCACTCCCCGCCGAACTCCGGGAGCTCGTCGAGGGCGACCTGGATCTGGACGTAGGCACCCCGATGGTCGATGGCCTCGATCCCCTTCACGTAATCGGAGGGCAGCTGGCCCGGATCGTCCAGCAGACGGAGGAAGGTCGAGGTGGTATCGAGGTTCGAGACGACGCGCTTCGCGGTGATGCGCTCGCCGCCCGTCAGCTCCACGCCCGTGGCCCGGCCTTCCTCGGTGACGATCTTCTCGACGGTCCTGTGGACCATCACCTCGCCCCCGCGCTCCCGGAACTTGCGGGCGAGACCCTCCGACAGCGAGCCGATCCCGCCCTTCAGCTTGTGCATCACCCATCCGTTCTCCGGGGCTGCGAGCGCGAACACCAGACACATGGCGCTGCCCGGCGTGTAGGGTCCCCGGAAGGTCGAGTTGACCGCCAGGAAGGCGAGCATGGTGCGCAGGATCTTGTGGCGCGTCGGGTCCGGGAAGAAGCGGTCGATCACGTCCATCGCGCTTCCGAAGAAGCAGGTGCGCAGCACGTTCTTCTCCTCGACGGTCTTCGCGGCGTCGAAGATCTGTCCGAGGGTGCGCGGAGGCGCACAGGGATTGAAGCGGTCGATGGCCTTGCCGGGGCCCTGGACGAACATCGCCAGCTCGGCGAATCCCTTCGCGGCGTCCGGCCCGTGGTCCTCGGCGAGGTGCTGCACCATGCGCATGGGGTCGGTGTACATGTGGAGTGCCGGCTCGCCGGGGTCGCCGATGTTCGTCGACATGATCTCCCGCTCGATGGGCTGCAGTCCGCAGTTCTCGAGCTCGAGGTCCTCGACGACGTAGGGAGCGATCGGGAAGACCACCGAGCCGGCGATCTCGAAGCGGTAGCCGTCGAAGAGCTCGACGGTGGACGCCATGCCCCCGACGTAGCGGTTCTTCTCGATGCACAGGACGTCGAGCCCTTCCCGGGCGAGGAGGTTGCCCGCGGTCAGCCCGTTGTGTCCCGCCCCGATGATGACGACGTCGCGGTCCGGCATGAGAGCCTCCCCCGGCACGGCGAGTGCCACGATCGAGTGCCACGCTCGGTGCCAGAATGTCAGTCATGACATTATGGAGACAGATCTGACGTTTCGCTAGCGTCGTCTTCCGATGCCCCGCCATCGAGCTGCGAAGAAGAGCCGCCCGCCGGCGAAGAAGACGGATCCGCCCCCGGGGAGGCGCACCCGAACGCGACAGGAGCTCCGTGCCTGTGCGTTGGAGCGCTTCGCCGACCGGGGCTTCGACCAGGTCTCCGTCGCCGAGATCGCCGCGGGGGCCGGCGTCACCGAGCGCACCTTCTACCGGCACTTCCCCACCAAGGAGGCGGTGCTCTTCGAGGACTTCGTGAGCCGGCTCGACTGGTTTCGCGCCGCTCTCGAGGTGCGCCGCGAGGACGAGCCGATCCTCGACTCGGTGCGGATCGCCGTCGAGTCCTATCCGGACGACCGCGAGGTGGTCCGGCAGGTGGCGCGCCTGCGTGCCGACCTGCTCCACCGGAGCGTGATCGAAGGCCAGATGCTGAAGATCCAGGCCAACTTCGCCCGGGAGATCGAGCGCCACCTCCTGCTCCGGCTCGCCGACGGAGACGATCGGGAGCTGGTGGCGGCGGTGGCCGCCAACGCCATCAGCGGAGCACTGCTGGCAGCGCTGCGAGTATGGGGGGAGCAGGGCGGCGGTGACACCGACTCACTTCGCGAGGGCACGCGGCGCGCGCTCGACCTGCTCCGCGATCTGCCGGGCACGCGAGTGCGGGATCTCCGCGGCCGAGACCCAGGAGATCGCTCCCGCGAGAGCGGCGATCAGTTGGGGCGGGGCGGCTCCGGCTGAAGCGAGAGTCCGCTCTGACGCAGTGACGCAGAGAGCTCCTCGAAGCAGCTGTGGCAGAGGGCCGCCGAGGCCGGCGATTCGCAACCCGGGGTCGACGGCATCCAGGCCGCGCACCAATCGCATCTTCGGTCCATCCTTACTCCTCCTGCTTGCGAAGTCGCTACCTCGCGCCGGAAGCCATGACGGCTCTCGTGCGGGCCGACACGCACGTGCGACACAACCCGTGCGTGGTGACGAGGATCCGACCCGCCCAGGGCCAGATCGCGAACCCCTCGGTCCGAGAGCAATCGGCGCAGCGTCTGTGTGCGATCGTGATTCCCATCCCACCCCCCGGAGAAGCCCCGATCTCGGGATCCGGCCGATGCCGGATGTCCTCTTCGGACGCCTGGTCCTGGCTCCTGGTTCCGATTCCGGTTCCGCTTCCACTTCCGCTTGTTGCGAACACCGTGCCAAGACGGATCCTGTCGCGGCGCCTGCAACCCTGGGCAGCAAGGCACACGACCCGGCCCCGGCGGGTGCCCGTACACTGAGCAGCGTGCCCAAGACGCGCGCGGGACGCGCGCGACATCGTCCCCAGGCCCGCGAGGACCGGCACAGCTGGGCAGCACCAGCGCGACGGGATCCGCGGGACGGGATCCGCGGGACGGGCAGGCCTCGGGAAGGTCTGACCGAGTGCAGACCCCCGCAGCGAGCGAACGCGCAGCGTTCGCCCGCTAGCGCCCGCGGAACTCCGGCTTGCGCTTCTCGCGGAACGCGCGGATGCCCTCGCGCACGTCGTCGGAGCGGCTCACGACCTTCTGGTTGCGCGCCTCGAGGTCGAGGAGACTCTCGAAGGACATTCGGGCCCCCTGGTAGACGGCCTCCTTCGCGGAGCCGTAGGCCCGGGTGGGGCCCTGCGCGAGCCGCCCCGACAGGTCCGCGGTGGCGTTCGCGAGCTCGTCGTCCGGGACCACCCGGTTCACCAGCCCCATTCGATGCGCCTCGGCGGCATCGATCAGGTCTCCCAGAAAGAGGAGCTCCAGCGCCTGGCTGGGGCCCACGAGCTCTCGCAGCAGGGCGGAGGCCCCTCCGTCCGGGCCCAATCCGATCTTCGAGAAGACGACACCGAGACGCGCCGACTCCGAGGCGATGCGCAGGTCCGTGGCCAGGGCCAGGCTGCAGCCGACTCCCACGGCGTCCCCGTTGATGCTCCCCAGGACCGGCTTCGGGAGCCGACGCAATCGGAGGATGCAGCGGTTCGCTCGGTCCAGGATGTCTCCGCCCGCGTCACCCGGGAAGGAGGGCGCCTCGCTACGACGGCGCTCCTCCTTCGAGACCGGCATCAGGTCGGCTCCCGCCGAGAAGCCCCGGCCGGCTCCGGTCAGGACGACCACCCGGACGGCGTCGTCCGCCTCGACCTCGAGGAGCATCCGCTCCATCTCGCAGAAGAGCGCGGTGGTGAGCGCGTTGCGCGCGGCGGGGCGGTTCAGGGTGAGTGTCGCCACGCCGCCCGAGAGATCGAAGAGCAGGCTCGGCTCGGGGCTCGTCGCGCGGCTGTCTGTCATCCCGTTCTCCAGGCCACCGGCCGCTTCAGCTCG
>JANQSB010000375.1 GCA_028284295.1 Myxococcota bacterium
GGCTTCTGCTGGGGCCCGACCATCGACTGCTGGTGCCGGCGGCGGCGCTCGGCGGGGCCGCCTTCCTGGTCCTGTGCGACACCGCGGCCCGCAGCCTGCTGGGGGGGCGCGAGCTGCCGGTGGGGGCGATCACGGCGATCGTGGGTGGGCCCCTGTTCCTGGCGTTGCTGAGACGCCAGCAGCTGCGGGTGCTCTCGGGATGACGGGCGGACTCGAGCTGCGAGGGGTACGGGTCGCGCTCGGCGGGCGCCCGGTGCTGTGCGGTGTCGACCTGGCGGTGGCGCCCGGCGAGGTGGTGGGTCTGGTGGGTCCGAACGGCTCCGGGAAGACCACCCTGCTGCGGGTCGCCAGTCGGCTGCTGGCGCCGGACGCCGGTGAAGTGCGGCTCGATGGCCAGCCGCTCGCCGAGCTCGACCGCCGCGAGCTGTCGCGCAAGCTCGCCCTCGTCCCCCAGGACACGGGCGTGCCGTTCCCGTTCCGCGCCGGTGAGCTGGTCGTGATGGGTCGCGTCCCCCACCAGCCGCTCCTCGGGCTCGACCGCGCCGACGACGTGGCGCGCAGTCACGAGGCCCTGTCGCGGGTGGGCATCGAGGCGCTGGCAGACCGGTCGGTGTTCGAGCTCTCGGGTGGGGAACGGCAGCTGGTCGCGTTCGCCCGGGCCCTGGTCCAGGACCCGGAGCTGCTGCTGCTCGACGAGCCGACCGCCTTCCTCGACCTGCGTCATCGGGTCGACGTCCTGCGTGTGGTTCGCGACCTGGCTGCGTCCGGACGGGCAGCGCTCGTCGTCTCCCACGACCTCGGCCTGGCGGCTCGCACCTGCGACCGCCTCGCGGTTCTCAAGCAGGGGGTCGTCGTAGCCGAAGGTCCTCCCTCGGCGGTCGTCACCGCCGAGGTGCTGGCGGACGCCTACGGGATCGAGGCAGAAATCCTCAGCGGGCCCGACGGGCGTCCCGTGGCGGTGCCGAAGCTCGATTAGGGGTGGTACCGTCCGCCGCCATCCGGGTCGTTCGGCCCGGACCGCCACCGGGAGCGACATGAGCAGCGCAGCCATCCAGGAAGTGCACGCGCGCGAGATCCTCGACTCGCGCGGCAATCCCACCTTGAGCGTCGAGGTGCAGACCTCGAACGGGCTGCGGGGCGAGGCGGCGGTGCCGTCCGGCGCGTCGACGGGCTCGCGCGAGGCACTCGAGCTGCGCGACGGAGACCCGGACCGCTACCGCGGCAAGGGCGTGCTGAAGGCGGTGGAGAACGCGAACGGTGCGCTCGCCGATGTCGTCAAGGGCATGTCGCTCGGCGGACTCGACGAGCAGGCGGCCATCGATCGCAAGATGATCGAGCTCGACGGCACCGACACGAAGTCGCAGCTGGGGGCCAACGCACTGCTCGGCATCTCGCTGGCTGCCGCCCACGCCGCGGCCGCCGAGGCCGGGGAGCCCCTCTACCGCTGGATCGGAGGCTCCGAGGCGACGCTCCTGCCCGCCCCCATGATGAACGTCATCAACGGCGGAGCGCACGCGGACAACAGCGTCGACCTGCAGGAGTTCATGCTCTACCCGCTGGGCGCGCCGAGCTTCGCCGAGGGGCTGCGCTGGGGGGCGGAGATCTTCCACACCCTGAAGGACGTGCTGAACGAGAAGGGCCTGTCGACGGCCGTCGGCGACGAGGGGGGCTTCGCGCCCGACCTGCCCAGCAACCGCGACGCCATCGAGCTGCTGGTCGGCGCCATCGAGCGCGCCGGCTACCGGCCCGGCGAGCAGGTCTTCGTGGCCCTCGACCCGGCCGCCAGCGAGTTCCACCAGGACGACCGCTACGACCTGACCGGTGAGGGTGTCGAGAAGTCCACCGACGAGATGATCGACTACTGGCGCGACTGGACGGATCGCTACCCGGTGGTGTCGATCGAGGACGGTCTCGCCGAGGCGGATTGGGAGGGCTGGAGCCGCCTGACCGCCGCCCTCGGCGATCGCCTCCAGATCGTCGGCGACGACCTCTTCGTCACGAACCCCGCCATCCTCGCGCGCGGCATCGAGGAGAAGGCCGGCAACGCCATCCTCGTCAAGGTCAACCAGATCGGGACACTGACCGAGACCCTCGAGGCCATCCAGATGGCGAAGGGGGCGGGCTTCGGGGTCGTGGTCTCGCACCGTTCGGGGGAGACCGAGGACGTCACCATCGCCGATCTCGCGGTCGGCACGGGGGCGGGCCAGATCAAGACCGGCTCGCTCAGCCGCACCGACCGCGTCTGCAAGTACAATCGCCTGCTGGCCATCGAGGCCGAGCTCGGCACCCGCAGTCGTTATGCGCGCGGCAGCCGGGTCACGGGCTTCGAGGGGTGAAGGAGCCGGAATCCATGGGGCCGGGGATGCGGAGAGCCGTGCGGGTCGCGTCGGGGGTGGGGTTCTTCTCGCTGCTGATCGCCGGGGCGGCCTCGCTGGCCTTCGTCCCGGAGGCCGAACGCATCGCGCGCGCGATGGCGACCGCCAACGAGGCCGCGGAGCGTACGGACGCCCTGCAGCTCGACCTCACCCTGCGCGTGGCCGACCGCGAGCCGATCGGCACCGGCAAGCTCGTCACGCACCCGACGGGCCTCGCACGCCTCGAGCTGCGCGATGCCGCGGGTCGGGTCGAGCGGCACCTGCGCGTCGTGCGGGAGCACGCCGCCAGCCGCAACGGTCGGGAGATCGAGCGTCCGCGCTCGTTCCTGCCGCCTCTCTCCTTCCTGCAGATCGACTCGTCCGAGACCCTGCGCCAGGCGCTCCTGGAGTACGGGCTCGACCCCGAGGCCGCCGCCATCGAGCCGTGCGGCGAGACCATCTGCTACGTGCTGGGCGACCCGTCGCGGGTCGCGCCGCCGCCCCCACCCGAAGAGGGCGCCGAAGAGGGAGAGCAGGACTCCGGCGAGCCCGACCACGGCCGGGGCATCACGATCCTCGAGCCCGAAGAAGACGAGACGGGGATTCAGCGCCCGACGGGACCCGGACTGTGGGTAGATAGCCGCACCTTCGAGATCGTCCGCATCGACGCCCCGGCCGGCGTGACGGTCGAGTTCGGCCCCGGAGTGGACTTCAAGGGAGTCCGCTTCCCCGACTGGATCCGCATCCAGGAGCCCGAGAGAGAGCCCGTCCGCTTCGACATCCTGGGAGTCGTCCCAGTAAACGCCCCCGCGGCCGGCTTCAGCCGAACCTGGCTGCTCACCCCGCCCCAGACCGACCAATCCGAGCCGCCCAGCGCCCCAGCAGGCCGCTAGAGCCACTCTCCCGCATACCGCCGGGCGTCGAGAGTGCCCCGGATTCGCGGCCCCCGAACGAACGGGCGGCGCAGCCGTACTCCTGTACGGCGAGCACGACCGGAGGAGGAGGGCGTGAAGGCGGGGTGCTATCGGCGTCCGACCCCGTCCGGGAAAAATCCACTCCAACGGCAATTCAGGGCTAATGCAACGCACCACGAATACCGAACAGAGGTCCTGTGGAGGGCACGACGGCCCGCCAAAGCCTGAAGAGTTCGGGACTTGGGGCGGCCGACGCACATCCGGGAACACGCAACCGCAACCATGACCGCGGAAGCCTCTCGGACCACGGGAGCCATCTCATGAGTCAGCCGCAGCGTCTGAACATTCTCGTCGTCGATCCCGACGAGGAGACGAACGTCCAGCTCAAGAGCATCCTCAGCGACGAGGGCTACCGGGTCAGCGCCATCACCGATCCGGCCGGGGCCCTCCAGGAGGTCCGGAGCAACCGCTTCCAGCTGGTCGTGATCGACGTCTCGCCGGAGAACCAGGCCGGCATGGCGGCGCTCGAGCAGCTCCGCTCTTCGGACAGCGACCTCTGCATCATCGCGACGACCGAGTTCCCGACGGTGGAGATGGCGGTCGCGGCCATGAAGCAGCAGGCCTTCAACTACCTGCGCAAGCCCGTCGACTCCCAGGAGCTGGCCACGGTGCTGCGTGAGGCCATCTCGGAGAAGGGCCTGCTGGTGGACCTCGAGACCCGCCTCAACCTCGAGGTGGGCCGCCGCATCCGGGAGCGCCGGCACTCGCGGCCGCTCACCCTGAAGCAGCTGGCGAACCGCACGGGCCTGTCGGTCAGCCTCATCTCCCAGATCGAGCTCGGGAAGAGCGCTGCGTCCATGTCGACGCTGCACAAGCTCGCCACCGCGCTCGGCACGAAGATGACCTACTTCTTCGAGACGGTCTGAGGCAAACTACTCCGCGTCGTGCGGAGCGTGGAAGAAACCCATCCCTGCCACGGACTGTCGGTTCCCGTGGTGACGGTGCTCGATCCCGAAGGGCGGCTTCTCGAAGCCGATCAGCGGGCTCTCGTGCGTCACGTCGTGCAGGACGGCTACGGGGCGGACGTGGTGTTCGCCGCGGGGACCACCGGTGAGTGGGACCGCGTCGACAACCGGACCCGCCAGCAGGTCATCCAGGTGTGCGCCGAGGAGTGTCACAAGCTCGACTCGGGGCTGAAGGCCGCGACCGGGCGGGGCGTCGAGATCTGGGCGGGCGTGACGGCGCCCACCGCCGCCGAGACCCTCGAGAACCTCGACTTCGCGATGGCGTGCGGAGTCGACGCGGCCGTTCTGGCGCCGCTGTCGATCCAGGCCGTCGAGGATCCGGTGCGCTTCGTCGCGCGCGACGTCTCGGACCTGCTCGACCAGCGTCCGCGCCGCATCCCCGTCTATCTCTACGACAACGCGGACATCGCCGTCGATCCGAAGGTGCCCCACATCCGCACGCGGCAGGTGAAGGCCCTCTCGCGCCTCGACTTCGTTCGGGGCATCAAGGTGTCGGCCACCCGCAAGGTGCTCGGCAACTACACCCGCGCGGCAGCGAGCTTCCGCGAGCGGGGTGAGTTCGGCATCTACGTGGGCAACGCGATGCTCATCTTCGATCTCTTCAAGCCGCGCCGGGGGGTGCTCGGGACCATCGCCGAGCACTGGTACCGCTACTGGATGAACGACGCGCTGCCGATCGGCGTCGTGGCCGGCCCCGCGAACGCGATGCCGCGGGAGTGGGCGCGCGCATGGCAGGTGTGTCGCGCGGGCGATTCCGAGCGCATGGCGGAGATGAAGCGCATCGTCGAGACCTTCCGCTCGGCCACCGAGGTGGCTGCCGGGGGGCGTCGTACCATCGCCTGCCTGAAGCGGGCGCTGATGCTCGACGGGGTCATCTCGAGCGCGGCGGTCGGGGCCGGCACCCCGGCTCTGGCGGCCCCCGACATCGAGCGCTTCGACGAGCGCTACGAGACCGTGCGCGAGGCCACCCGGGCGCTGGGCGCGCCCTGGGTTACGGTCCTCCCCTGAGTCGCCACGCAATCCGCAGATGAGCGAGATGGGTCCATGACTGACGAGAGCCCGGATCTCGACGTCGTCGGCATCGGCAGCATGGCGGTCGACCGCGTGCACCGTGCCCCCCGCATCCTGGAAGGGGGTGAGAAGGGGGTGCTGCGCGACGTGCCCGGCGGTGGGCCGGTCCGCAACTACGTGGGCGGCGTGGTCCTGAATCATCTCGGCTGGGCGTCGGTGCTGGGTCTGCGCACCGGCATCTTCGGGCGCCAGGGCGACGACGAGGGCGGGCGCTTCCTGCGCGCCGCCATGGAGCGCACCGGCATCGAGATCGACATCCACGTCGACCCGGAGGCGTCCAGCACCGTGGCCGAGATCTTCGTGGACGACGCCGGCGAGCGGAGCATCTACATGGCGCCGGGCGCCACCAGCGAGGTGACGAGCGAACACGTTCGCGAAGTGCACGCGGGCTTCATCCGCCGCGCCCGCACCCTTTCCACCGAGGTCTCGCAGCTGCCCCTGGCCGCCGCCCTCGAGGCCCTGCGGATCGCCCGCGAGGCGGGCCGCAGCACCGTGGTCGACTTCGACGTGCCCGCCGCCGACGCCCTCGAGACCCTGGGCGACGAGGCCAGCCTGAAGGCCGTGCTCGAGGCGGCGGACGTCCTCAAGCCTGCGAAGATCGCGGGTCGCGCGCTCTTCCCGGAGCACGAGGGAGACCCGCTGGCGCTGGCGCGTGCCATCCGCGCACGCTTCGGCAACGAAGCCGTGGTCGTCACCGACGGCGCCGCCGGCTGCGCGATCTCGAGCGACGCCTGGGAGGGGCTCGTACCTGCGCCTGCGGCCAAGTGCGTGGATGCCACGGGAGCCGGCGACGCCTTCCTGGGCGGCTTGCTGGTGGCACGTGCGCGCGGTCTGTCGTGGGAGGACACCGGCCGCTTCGCCAACGCCTGCGGGGCCGCCTGCGTGGAGCAGATGGGGGCCTTCCCCGAAGACGCGCTCGCCGCCTGCGCGCGCGTCGAGTCCTTCTACGCGGCGACCGGGGGCGCGGCCTTCGAGCTGTCACCACCGGGTGTCACCGCCCACGCGCCTTCGGAGGGCGCGGAGGCCGGCCTGCGCGTGCTCGAGCGGACCGCCCGCGAGCTGGCCGCCCTGGCCGACCGCCACGACGGAGAAGCGCTCCTCGAGGCGGCCGGCGAGATCGAGCGCTCGCTCGCGCGCGGCGGACGGCTCCACGTCACCGGCCTCGGCAAGCCCGAGCACGTCAGCCACTACGCGGCCTCGCTCTTCTCCTCGACCGGGACGCCGGCCACCTTCCTGCATGCGACCGAGGCCACCCACGGGAGTCTGGGTCAGGTGGTGCCGGGCGATGCCGTGATCGCCATCTCGAACAGCGGGGGCACGCGCGAGGTGGTCGAGCTCGCCCAGCTGCTGGCAGCTCACGGCGCCCGGGTCATCGCCGTCACCGGCAACCCCGAGTCGGCTCTCGCCCAGGCGGCCCACGTCACGCTCGAGGCGGGCGTCGAGCGCGAAGGCGGTCCCCTCGACCTGGCGCCGCGGGCCAGTATCGCGGCCGAGATCGCGGTTCTCGCCGCCCTCTCGGCCCTGGTCCAGGACCGGGCCGGCTTCAGCCGGAAGGACTACGCGGCCCGGCACCCGGCGGGTGCGCTGGGCGAGCGCGCCCGGGGCTGAAGGCAGTGCCCCGGGGGGCGATCCCGGCCCGGAGCCAGCAGTTCAGGGGCCGAACCACCTCAGGTCCAGGCGCGCGTGGCCGATAGGGTGGGCGGGTGTGCGGCCAGAGTTGCGGTTTCGCCACACCTCCTCGTTTCCCCTGGTTGGTCGTTTTCCGCATCTGAAGCCCCGGAGCCCGAATGTCTGCCGCCCCCCGGCCCGAGTCGCGTCTCGATACCACCGACGCGGAGCTCGAGCGCATCCTCACCTCCTTCGACACCAGCTACGTGTGGCGATACGGATCGCTCAAGGAGGGTCTGCGCGACCTCTACGAGAAGGCCAAGCGCGAGCAGTGGAACGCCGCGGCGCTCGACTGGGGGACGCCGGTCGACCCCGAGGAGCCGATCATCCCCGCGCAGTTCAACCCGCTCGAGGACTACGCGCCCTACCGCCGCCTCTCCGACAAGGAGAAGCGCGAGTTCAACCACGCGCAGATCTCCTGGCAGCTGTCGCAGTTCATGCACGGCGAGCAGGGCGCCATGATCGTCGCCTCGCAGCTCGTGTCGGCCGTGCCCTGGATGGACGCCAAGCTCTACGCCTCCAACCAGACGATGGACGAGGCCCGACACGTCGAGGTGTTCAGCCGCTACCTGCGCGACAAGCTCGAGTGGGAGTGGCCCATCAACGAGAACCTGAAGTCGCTGCTCGACGCCATCATCTTGAACGGTGACTGGGACTTCAAGTATCTCGGCATGCAGATCCTGGTGGAGGGGCTCGCGATGGCGGCGTTCGCGAACCTCTACCAGCTGGCCGAGGAGCCGCTCGTCAAGGACGTGGTCCACAACGTGATGCGCGACGAGTCCCGTCACGTGGCCTTCGGGGTGCTCTCGCTGAACGGCTACTACGACGACATGTCGGCCAGCGACCTGCGCGACCGCGAGGATTTCGTGATCGAGGCCTGCCGCCTGATGCGCGACCGCCTGATCGGCGAGGAGGTCTCCGAGCACATGGGCTTCCCGGCCGCCGACGTGCGCGAGATCCTGCTGCAATCGCCCATCCTGCAGCTCTTCCGCCAGCAGCTCTTCTCGCGCGTCGTCCCCAACCTGAAGCGCCTGGGCCTGCTCACCCCGTACGTGCGAACCGCCTTCGAGGAGATGAGGATCCTCCAGTTCGAGGATCTGAATCCAGAGGACCAGGACCGCGCCCTGGGCCTCGCCTGAGAGCGCTGTCCGGGTGAGCTCGCCCGGAGACAGATCGTCCTAGCCGGAGCGGTCGGCGGGGGCGTCGTCCGGGTGGTTGACGGTGAGCACCGGGCAGTGGGACTTCTGGACGACCCGCTCGGCGATGCTTCCCAGGAGCAGGTGCTTGAGGCCCGAGAGACCGCGGGAGCCGACGACGATCAGGTCGACCTTCTCCTCGATGGACTCCTCCTCGATGACGCTGGCCGGGTAGCCTTCGCGCACGATCTCGCGTGTCGGGATGCCGGACTCCCGGAGCCGGTCGCCGTAGACCTTGAGGGAGCGCTCCGCCTCGTCCTTGACGGAATCCCAGAAGTCGGCGGGCAGGTAGGCGCCCTCCAGCTGCTGGAACTCCACCGGCAGGTGGTAGGCGTGAAGGAGCAGCACCTCGCTGCCGTGCTCTTCGGCCAGGTGGGCCGCCCAGTCGACCACGCGATCGGCGTGCTGCGAGAAGTCGATCGGGCACAGGATCTTGCGGACCTGGATGGTCATGGGAGTCGCCTCCGGTTCCGCGCACGCGGGCTCACCCCGAAGAGTCATCACCCGGGGGCCGGATGTCCAGGGATTTCGTGCGCGGAGAGCCCCGGTTCGGGCGGAATCGCCGCCGAATCGCGGGCCTAGCCCGGACTTCTCACCGGGCTTCGTCGCGAGGGCGTGGAGATCGAGGTCTGGCGGCGGAAATCGGCGGTCGGCCGCGGAGGCGTACTGGGCAGTACGTCGAGCAGCCGGGCGTCGATTCCTGTCGCCAGGCCGAAGAGATCCGCGGCCGCAGCAGGAGTCTGGTGAGAAGTCCGGGCTAGAGACGCAGTCGCCCGGAGCGGCTAAGCTCCCGGCCCGCTTCCCATCGTGTGGGGCCGTAGCTCAGCTGGGAGAGCGATGCGTTCGCAACGCATAGGTCGGCGGTTCGATCCCGCTCGGCTCCACCACTCGCGCAGGCCCGGCCCTGCCCGGGCCCCTCTCACCGGACATCGGGGACGCGGGTCCGCCGTGGGGAGAGCGCAGGCATGGCAGGCAGGGTTTGTGTCGTCGGTGCCGGCCCCGCCGGCCTGGTAGCGACCAAGACGCTCCTCGGGGCCGGCCTCGAGGTGGACTGCTTCGAGCTCTCGTCGGAGATCGGCGGGAACTGGGTCCTGGACAACCCCAACGGTCGATCTGCCGCCTATCGGTCCCTCGAGACCAACACGACGCTCCGCATGAGTCGCCTCAGCGACTTCGAGATGCCGTCGGACTGGCGCGACTTCCCGACGCACGAGCAGGTTCGCCGCTGGTGGGAGTCGTACGTCGACCGATTCGCGTTCCGCGACCGCATCCAGCTCGAGACGGAGGTGAAGACGGCACGCGCGGAGACGCCGTCGGGCTGGCAGGTCGACGTGCACCTCCCGAGCGGCGAGACGGAGACGAAGCGCTACGACGCGCTCCTGGCCTGTACCGGAAGCTACTGGTACCCCCGCATGCCCGAGCTGCCCGGGTCCTTCGAGGGCGTGCTGCTGCACGCGCGCGAGTACCGGGACCCGGAGCGACCGGCCCCGACGAAGGGCAAGCGCGTCGTCGTCGTCGGGCTCGGGAATACCGCCTGCGAGCTGGCCTGTGAGATCGCCGCGGCCGGCGCGGAGTCGGTCCGGCTCTCGGCCCGGAGCGGCACGTGGATCCTCCCGAAGCGCAACGACGGACGCCCGGCCGCCGAAGGGGCGCCGATGATGCACCCTTGCGACCCCGTCCCCACGCCGCTGCGCCTGCTCCCGGACGCCTGGCGGCAGGCCCTCTTCGCGCGCCTCGGCGCGGCCATGTTCCGCCGCATGCTCGGGGAGCGGATGCGTC
>JANQSB010000402.1 GCA_028284295.1 Myxococcota bacterium
CGAGAAGTCCAGCCGTTTCGACCAGCGGGCTCCGCATCCGGCCCAGCAGACGCCGCGCTCCAGGCGTATCGACCATCGCGCGGGCGAGGCTCCTTCGAAGCCGCGCGCGCGCGACGGCGAGGAATACCAGCCGAGGCGCGAGCCCGTAGCACGCCATCGCGGCGACCACGAAGTGCCACCACTGTCCGAACACCGCGGGTGGGGCGCCCGGGTTCGGCCTGGCCGCGATGCGGAAGAAGCGCGTTCGCTCGACCAGGTCGATGGACGGTGCCGCCTCGGGCCAGAGCCAGGCCCAGGGCGCCGCGAGCAGCGCCGTGATGCGGTGCACCGCGGAAGGGTCGACCTGCAGCGTCGTGCTCCATCCGAAGGAGAGGTCACTGAACACGACCAGCGCCAGGGTGGTCGCGAGGGCGCCCAGCTGGAAGGCCACGGCGGCAGCCTGGGAGGCCGCGAGGAGGAGCCAGCGCTGCACGGGTGCCGCCACCCGCTCGACGGCTCGACCTCGGGCCAGGACCGTCTCGAGGGTTTCTCGAGCGGCCTGGGGAAGCAGCCGCAAGGCCCAGCGAGCCGGCTGGAGCCATCCGCCACCTTCGGGCTCGGACCCGACCAGCGGCAGCACGCGACGCAGCCGGGTGGGCAGGGCATTGAGCAGGGCCATCGCCAGCAGCAGACCGGGCAGGACGACCAGTGCCCCGAGCACGGCCACGACGTTGATCCGGCCCTGGGGCTGGAAGGACAGAGCCCCGAGCGCGGCACCGGCGCCGAGCAGGAGCCCCAGGACGACGAGCAGCGAGGCGCTCCAGCGCACCGCGTCCGCGGTGCGCCTCCCGGACACGCCCGCCATGCCCGGTCCCGGCTCGACGCCTGCCTCGCGCCGAGCCTCGACCCAGGCCGTCAGCCAGCGCTCGTCCCGGGACGCGTTGGCCGGGACCCGCTCGCCGATCCCGCGGTCCCGGCGGCGAAGCTCCGCGTCGCGCAGCCCCTCGTCGAGTCGGAAGAGCGCGACCAGATCGATCCAGTGAGCGAGGCCCGGACGCGGAGCACGCAGCGACTCCGTCCCCGGCAGCTCGGGCGTGGGACCCTCGGCTTCGGCTCGCTTCTCGGAACTAGACGCGTGCGACACGAGGCGAAGGATGGAGCAGCCCGGCGCGTCCTGCCGGGGTCCGCGAGTGCGCCCCCGGCGATCCCGCCGGAAGGGGTCGGGAGAGCGGTATTGAACGTCGATTTCATGGCGCTTGCTGGCCGACTCTGCTGTGATTGGCGGGAAGCGCATACCTCGAGGAGAGACGCAGAATGGAGGGCAACCGCGACGTCATCGATCGCCTCAACACGCTCCTGGCGACGGAGCTGACGGCGATCGACCAGTACTTCGTCCAGTCGCGCATGCTCGAGGACTGGGGCTACACGAAGCTCCACGAGCGGATCTCCCACGAGTCCGACGACGAACGCGGACACGCGGACCGGCTGATCCAACGCATCCTCTTCCTCGAGGGGCAGCCCGATGTCGGCTCCCGCGCGCCCCTCAGCATCGGCGCCGACCCGAAGGAGATGCTGGCGAACGACCTGGCCATGGAGCTCGAGGTGGCGAAGGGGCTCAACGACGCCATCGCGCTCTGCCGGGAGAAGGCCGACAACGCGACGCGCGAGATGCTGGAAGAGCTGCTGCGCGACACCGAGATGGACCACATCCTCTGGTTCGAGACGCAGCTGAGGCTGATCGAAGAAGTCGGGCTGCAGGGCTACCTGGCGGAGATGATCTGACCCTCGCCTGGCGCCAGAGTCACCGCCGGCGTCCCTCCTCGCCGAAGGGCCGGGTGAGCGAGATCAGCGCCGGGGTGGCCAGGTAGTCGACGATCAGTGCGACGAAGAGCCCGGTGAACGCCAGGGCACCGATGCGCGCCATGTTCGAGATCGGCGACAGCGTGAACATCGTGAAGGTCCCGCCGAGGACGATCGTCGTCATCGCGAGGTTCTTTCCGACGGTGGCGAAGGACTCACGAACGGCCCGCTCGTAGCTGCCGTGGCGCTCGAACTCGGACTTCATCTGGTTGATGAAGTGGATGGTGTCGTCGACGGCGATCCCGAGGAGCATGGGCATGATGGTCATGGTCATCATGTCGAGCGGGGAGTCGAAGTAGCCCATGTAGCCCGCGATGGCGGCAAGTGGCGCCAGGTTCGGGACCATGCCGATCAGGCCGGTCTTGAAGCTCCCGAAGACGACGACCATCAGCACGCCGATCACAATGAGGGCCACGAGCAGCGACTTGATCTCGCCCGAGACGATCATGCTGTTGAGCTCGGCGAACTGCACGGCGGACCCGACGACGCTCACCTTCGCGCCGGGGAAGCGCTCGGCGCCGAACTGCTCGATGGCGTCCAGCTCACGACTGATCTCGTTCGCGTCGAACCTCCACACCTCGACGCGGGCACGCAGGACCGAGTAGTCCGTATCGATCCAGCGGAAGGTCCGAGTCCCCCCGGAGAACTCGTAGAGCAGGAGCAGCTGGGCGACCAGCTCGCGGCTGTCGGGGATGGTGTACCAGACGGGATCGTCGCCGTGGAAGGTCTGGTTCATCTCCTTGACGATGTCGAGAATGGAGAAGACCCGTGGCGCCCCCTTGTTCGACTTCGTCAGCTCGAAGGATCCGATGGTCTCCAGAAGCTCGTCGAAGGCCTCCAGCAGCTCGGGGTCCTTGATGGCATCGCGCTCGTCGAGCTCGATCGTGACGTTGTAGGAGAGGTAGGAGCCCAGCTGCGAGTGGGCGACCTCCCACACGCGCTGCACGTAGGGGATGCGGGTGCCCATGAACTCGAAGAGGTCCATGTTCACCTGCATCGAGGCGACACCCGGCCCCGTCACCAGAACGAAGAGTGCGACGACCGCGAGGACGGCGCCTCGTCGACGGAGGACGAGCGTGCCGAGGCCGGCCATCAACCGGTCGAGGGGCGAAGGGCGGGTCATGCCTGCGCTTCGCCGCCCGCGGCTCTTCCCGAAGCTCATGAGCACCGGCACCAGCACCATGACGAACAGGTAGTCGGCCAGCACCACCGCAGCGCAGGTGAAGCCCAACCAGCGGATGGTCAGGATCCCGACCGCGGCAAAGGACATGACGGAGCCCATGGTCGTGATCGCGGTGAAGAAGATGGGCCACCCGGTCTCTTCCACCGCGGCGATGGCAGCTTCGCGTCGATCGACTTCCGGCCCCAGGTTGCGCTTGAAGGCGTTCACGATGTGGATCGAGTAGCTGACGGAGAGCCCCATTCCGAGCAGGATGGGGAGAGCCATCATGGTCGGGTCGATCCCGATTCCGAGCCAACCCATGATCCCGAAGACGACCACGACGCCCATCACCGTGGTGAATACGGGAACCATCACCCCGCGAAAGGAACGGAGGAAGAATGCCAGCAGGACGACCATCAGGCCGAAGCCCGAGAGCACCCGAATCTGTGCCTCGCGCGCGAAGTAGTCGCGCTCTTCGGTCTCGGTGTAGGGCAGCCCCGCGGCCTTCAGGGTGTAGAGGTCGCTCTGCCAGCGCGGGTCCGTGACCACGGCGATCGCGGCCTCTCCGACGTCGAACATGGGATCCTGGGCGCCCTCTTCCTGCGACCACTCCTCCTCTTCCGGATACTCGAGCAGGTCGAGGGTCAGCCAGGTCTCGGTGAAGTCGTCGGAGAAGAGGCGGTTCGCCAGCGCGGGTCGCGACAGGAGCAGCTCGCGGATCTCCTCCAGCCTCCGCGGGTCGTCTGGGATGCCGTCTTCGAAGGGGTTGATGATCTCGATGCCCTCGGCGGTGCCCACCGAGATCTCCAGCTCCACCAGCGAGTTCACCTCGTCGGCGTACGGGACCTGCTCGAGAAGCGTGTCTCCGAGATCCCGGATCGCCCTGAGCACCTCGGGATGGAGGACGTCCGGACCCGTGACGAGGATGCCCACCGTGTCGTTGTTGCCGAACTGCTCCTCGAATCGGTCCGTGGCGATCGCGATGGCCTCGCTGTCGTCGAACCAGTTGTCGCGGGAGTTGGCGAGGGTGATCCGTCCCACGCCGGAAACCCCGACCGCGACGATCAGCAGGGCGCCGGCGAGGAACCACCAGCGATGGCGGATCTGGAAGGCACCGATGGAGCGGAACGACTGGTTGAAGCGCTGAACCTTCATGAGCCTGCCCGAAGTGCTGATCTGCTCTTCGAATCATATTGAAAATGAATTTCACTTTCACATGATCCGTCGGGAGGCCCGACGGATCTCCACGCGGTGCCGGGTGCTGCGCACGGCCGTAGAGGGCTCCGGGACGGGCAACAGCGACTGCCGCAGGGTGACTCGGTGATCCCGTCCGGTACGTCGATGTGGAAGACGCAGTGCCCCGCGAACGAAGGAGCGGGCATGATGTCGCCGGTCGCGATCCGGTCGTCCTCACCGGGGATGCGGACGGGAAGAAGCCCGGAGACTGGTTGAAGTCGAGGGTCGAGTCGTAGAAGGGGCGTCGAAGTCGATCCCGTCGCCGACTCCCGACTTGACGAATCCCGCGCCCACGCCGAAGTCCAGCTCGAGGGGGTAGCCGTTCCAGTCGACGCCCGAGCGGTTCGAGACGCCTCCGATGATCGCGGTCTGCAGTTGACTCGGCGACGGGCACCGTCGATGATGATCGGCGCTCTGGCTGGAGATCCGATGCCGTTTCGCTTGCTGCTCTCCCTGACGTTGTTGCTGCCCTCCCTGGCTGGCGCCCAGACCGCGCCCGTCGTGATCGTCGAGTCCTTCGAATTCTGCGGCTCGACCTTCTCGGATGGTCTGATGGCGATCGACCCCGCCACCGGAGATCGCCAGCTCCTCATCGGCGTGCGCGACGACGGCGGGAGCTGCACGCCGGTCGGGAGCGGCGAGCCACCCTTCGCCATCCAGCGACTCGGCTGGGATCCCGACGGCGCCGTGTGGATCGCGGACGGCATCGAGACGTCGAGCCGACTCCTGCGCGTCGGCTACCCGGCCGGGAACGGAGTCGTCGTGTCGGGATGCACGTCGCCCGCCTTCGGACCCTGTCTCGGCCCGATCGTCGGGACGGGCGTGCTCGACACCCTCCTCGGCGACGTCGTCACGATCACCTCCGCAACGGCCTCCCCACCGACGCTGACGGCAGGCGACGTGGTCGTCGCGATCTCCCTCTTCAATACCTGCGGCTTCTCCGCGAACAGCCTGCTGCGCATCGATCCCGCGACAGGCAACCGCGCGCTGCTGTCCGGCCTCGACACCGGCTGCCAGACGACCATCGGCTCCGGCGATCCCTTCACGGAGATCAACGGGCTCTACGCGACGAGCGACGGCACGCTGCTCGTTGCCGACGGCGATGGCAGCGTCGGCCGCCTCATGGAAGTCGACCCGACGACCGGAAACCGGACAGTGATCAGCGGGTGCGACACCGTGAGCGGGTCCACATGCGTCGGCTCGGTCGTCGGCACGGGACCGGTGCCCGGGTTCGCGCACAGTGTCGCGCCCCTCGATGCGGGCGAGACTGCCTTCGCGTCCCGCATGCCCCTCAACCCGGGCGTCTGCTTCGGCGGCACGATCCTGGAGATCGACCGGGCCACCGGCGACCGATCCATCCTGTCCGGAGAGGACGCCGCCTGCGCCTCCGTCGGGACGGGCGAGCCGTTCGCCGACCTCGAAGCCGTCGCCGCCTTGCCGTCCTTCGATCTCGTGACCTCGGAGGACGCCGGCATCGACCGGATCTTCCGGGTCGACGGCACGACGGGCGAGCGGACGGTGATCAGTGGCTGCACCACCTACACGGGACTCAGCTGCGTCGGCCCGACCGTGGGGACGGGCGACGACGCAGAGGGCTACGGCGTGCTGATCGTGCCCGAGCCCTCGGCACCCACGCTGCTCGGCGTCGGCACGCTCACGCTGTTCGGGCTCGCGCGACTGCGTGCGCGTCGCGCGGAGCGACGCTTCGGCCCGACCGGCTAGTCGTTCGTGCGGAGGGTCCCGCTCGCCGCGGAGTCTGTCACACGTCTGCTCCTGCGAAGGTCTCGTGACAGTTGCAATGTGTCGCTTGACAGGCGCGCTCTCGCAGGAGACGCTCCACGGGGCGGCGCGACGAGCCCCCGACGGCGAGTTGCGCGGCCCCTGTCACTCTCTGGCTTCTCGACGGGTGGAGTTCCATGCCTCGCCTACGCACGCTCCGAGCCTGGCCTGCCTTCCTGGCGGTCTGCGTCGTCGTGTCGGGCGACCCGACCTCAGCCCAGATCGTTCCGGATGACGAGATCTCGACCCACGTCGTCCCGGACATCTACGAAGCAGCACCCGGGCCGACTGCGAATCGGTTGCCCTTCTCTGCGGACGCCGGTCTGTACTTGTACGAGTACCTCGCCCGCTTCCAGCAGGTCTATGACGCGAGCTCACTGACACCGCTGCTGTGGCGGGACGTGGTGGGAGTGGCGTTTCGAGCCGAAGAGTACCGAGAGGGCGACGACCGAGGCCGTGACGTAGCCGGCGGCTTCCTCTACACGGACCTTGCGGTGCGCCTGTCGACCACCCCGACCCCGGTCGATTCGCTCGCGCTCGATCTGGACGAGAACTTCGGGGCCGTCGTCACCCTGGTCTACGACGGACCGTACACGTTGCCCGACCTCGAGAGCGAACCCAGCCCGACGCCTTTCGATCTCGTGATCTACTTCTCGTCTCCCTACCGGTACCGCGGTGGCAACCTGCTGCTGGACATCGAGATGCCGGAGCAGGTGCCCGACTTCTTCTACCTGGACGCGGTCTACGACTCGCCGGACGAAGTGAGCCGTGCCTACCTGCGCGGTAGCGGCATTCCGGGATCCGACACGCTCGGACTGATCACGCAGTTCATCGTCGCGCCGGAGCCATCGGCCGGCCTGCTCGCGGCCGCGGCCCTGGCATCGCTCGCGGCCCGACGGCGCAGCGACCGCGGGACGACTCGGCCGCGATCCTCGCGGCCCTGATCACACCGGGAAAGCTGCTTCTCGGATCCCTTCCTGCTCGGGGTGCTCGACACCAGTTTGCCGACCCCGTAGCGGTGAACCGCATACGCGAGTCACCTGCGCATGCTCTGGGGGAACCCTAGGGCGGTCGGAGTATTCTCTCGGAGCGCAAGCCAGAGGCACGTCAACAACGTGCATGGTCCCACGCTCAGGCGGCAGCCGGGCGCCTGCGGATCCGCCACATCGCGGTCAGGGCGAGCGCCACTCCCAGGGCCACCAGCGGGTAGCGGGACAAGGCCGGGAGGTCGACCGGGGCACCACCTCCTGCCTGGGTCTCGACGAGTTCGCTCAGCGCGAGACTCTCGTTCGTTCGCAGGATGGAGGCGCCATCGACCGAGCCGCCGATGAGCTTGTCGATCACCACCTCGTTGCCGAGGGCCGAAGCCGAGTACGGGAAGTCCCCGCGGAAGGGTGTCGCGTTGACCTGGTCGGCCAGATCGGCCGCGATGTCCGCGCCGACGTCCCCCACGATCTGCTCGTAGGCGATCAGGTCGGGGAGCCCGGAGGGTCTTCCGATTGCCAGGTACTGGGTCGCTCCATCCCCCTCCAGAATCGGCCCGCTGAAGGTGACCCGCACCTGATTGTGCAGGAGGGTGCCGTCGGAGACCGAGTCCAGGATGGAGCTCATCGGGACCTCGGGATCCCCGAGCGCCATGCTGATCGTCTCGTCGGCTCCCACGTCGACCGTTCCGGCGTCACCCAGCTCTTCGTCGACCGGCTGCATGTTCGGGTCCGTGGGCGCGAGGGACGGGTCGTTCGTGATCTGGATCAGGACGCCGTCCAGTAACTCCGCGAGATGCGAGAAGGAGGCCTTCTCTGCGATGAAGACAAGCTCCACTTCGATCTCGTCGCGTCCGTCGTCGTTGACGAGCTCGACGACGTAGTTCTCGATCGGGTCCATGTACTTCGAGTCGTCCACGAGCTTCGAGTACGCAGCGAGCGAACGCTTGCTCGCTCGCCTCTTCTTCGCCGCGATCTCCTCCTTGATGCGCTTGCGCAGCTCCGCCTCGGTCTCCCCGGGCTTCTGCTTGTTGCCCTTGATGAAGGCTGCCCAGTGCGCCATGCCCCAAGGCGCCTTCGCAGGGGCGATGTATCCGGCCTTGCGCCCCTTCTTGGCCGCGCCGCCTCCACCGCCGCCTGCCTTCTTTCCCAGCTTGAACTGGATGCGCCGCGGGCCGGGACCGCCCAGCGGTAGCCCCCCTGCTCGGAGGGGAAGCTTGAAGAGCATCCGCGCGATGTCCTGGCCGTCGCCGTTGGGTCCGGGGTTGTTGAAGAGACGATGCGAGAACAGGATGCCCACGGCCTCCTTCTCGTCCATCGGAGCGGCCAGGAACTCGTCCTTTGCGAGCGTGTCGAAGAGATCGTTGGGAAAGCGGTCGATGGACGGCAGGGGCAGGAAGCCGTTGTCCTTGTCCAGGCCGAACACCTTGGCCATCGGCACGTCGAACAGGACGTTGCCGTGCGTGATGACCAGGTCGGGAAAGTCGGTCGGGTCCGACCCGTCGCTATCGACGAGCACGTCGATGGCCGCCGAGGCACTCGTCGCCGAGAGAACGATCAGCGCGCAGAGAACGATCCGTATCTCCAGTCCCATTCGTCGTACTGTGCGATGCATGGTGGCCCTCCATGGGCCCCCGACCGCCAGGCTGTACGAGCGAATCGACTCAGATCCGCCCGGCGCCGGTGTTTCGGGGGCGAGCAGGTGCGAGATCGCGGTACGTCGAGAGTCACTATGGCATGGGGGACCTCGGAAGTTTCACA
>JANQSB010000409.1 GCA_028284295.1 Myxococcota bacterium
CCAGGCGAGGATGCGATCCCGGATCTCCGCGGCCGCGGCCTCGGGGTCCTGTAGCAGGCTCGCGTCGAGGATCTGCGGAAGGCCCGAGATCGCGCGCGCTCGGACTCGAGCCCGACGCGATCTCGGGCCTTCCGCAGATCCTCGACGCGAGCCTGCTACAGGACCCCGAGGCCGCGGCCGCGGAGATCCGGGATCGCATCCTCGCCTGGCCGCACTGGGCCCGAGCGAGCGCCCGCCTGAAGCCGCGCAACGGAACCAGCGGGCGCGGCCAGCACGAGCTCGCCGCGGAGTCTCCGCCGAGCGCGGCGAGCCTGCGGGTCCTTGCCCGACAGGGCGGCGCGGTCCTCGAGCCGGGGCTCGCGCGCACCCGCGACCTCTCCACACAGCTGCGGATCGGCGATGCCGAGGGCGTCGTCATCCTCGGGAGCCTTCGGCTGCTCACGACCGCGGACGGCGGCTTCCTCGGCCAGCGGGGTGAGGTCGATTCGCGGGGTCGGGTCTTCTCCGGCGACCCCGAAGACGAGGCGCTGCGCGAGGCGGCTGCCTGTCTGGCAGTCCGGGCCCGGGAGGCGGGCTACCTAGGACCGGCGGGCGTCGACTCGTTCGCCTTCCTGCACCCCGAGAGCGGCGACGAGCAGCTCCGCCCCGTGGTCGAGCTGAATGCGCGCTTCACCATGGGGACCGTGGCCATCGGCCTCGTGAGACGCTCCCTCGAGCTCGTACGCGAGCGCCTGGACCTGCGGCCCGGCCAGCGCCGGGCGTTCTGGTTCACCCTGCGTGCGCCGGACGAGGCCTGGCTCCGGGCGGAGGCTGCGGCCCCGGACGAGGCCTTCCGGATCGCGCTGTGCGAGGAGACCACCTCGGGGGCGGGCGAACCCCACTCCCGAGCCGCGCTCTTCTTCGCCCGCGACGCGGCGGTGCTGGACGCACTCGGGGCGCCCCCGACCTGAACGGCACTCGGACCGCTGAAGAGCCCGCTCCTGCTTCGGCTCAGGGCGCGGAGACGACGAACTGGAAGTACCCGCCAGCGAAGAGCGCGGGAGAGCCGTCGTCGACCGCCCCGTAGATCACCGTCCAGGTCCCCTCGGTGCCGGGCGGTGGGTCCACGCGGACGATGGCCTGTCCGCCTCCCAGGTCCTCGAGGGTCGCGAAGGGAGGCAGGGACGAGCTGGTGATCGCCAGCCCGTCGCCGTCCGGATCCGTCGCCGAGAGCGGGATCTGCACGCTGTCTCCCGCCGGAACCAGGACCGGCGAGACCTGTCCCAGCACGGGTGGCCGGTTCGTATCGGACACGTTGACGATCAGCGTCGATTGCGAGACCTGGATCGGACTCCCGTCGTCCCAGGCGACGATGGTGACCGGCCAGCTGCCGGCTGCGTCGTAGCCGGGCTCGAGGACGAGCTGGGTGGTGAGACCGGACTCCCCCGCCACCGGCGGTGTGAGCGACACCCAGCCAGGCGATTCGCCCAGCGCCAGCTCGACGGCGTCCTGGTTCACGTCCTCGACTCGGACCGTCACGACGCGCACCTGCCCTTCCGCGAGTCCCGTCGTCGGCTGCACCTGGATGTCCGGTGGCACGTTGCCCGGAGGCACCGTCACCCGGATGTCGATCTCCTCCCGCGCGCCCGGCGGGTTCTCCGCGCCGGGCACGGACTCGAAGAAGGTGTAGAGCAACACCTTGGCGTCGTAGTCGCCCGGAGACAGACCTCGCAGGTCATAGTGGATGTCGAAGACCTGGGAGCCCGAAGCCAGCAGGCTCTGGCTGGGCACGACCTGGATCCACCGCACCGCCGGCCAGGCCGAGTAGGCCAGCTCCCAGTCCCCGGTGTTCTCGAGCACGACCGTCTGGTGACCCGAAGTCTGCCCCGGCTGGGCGACGAAGACGAGCTGGGAAGGAGAGATCGAGAGCGCGGGTGGCGAGCCCAGCCGGGTGGCCCGGGCAGGACCCGTGAACTCGCTCATCTGTTGCCCGCTGGCGACCGCCGCGACGGAGTACCAGTAGGGAACCCCCAGCAGCCCGCCCTCGTCCGCGTAGCTGGACCCGCTCGTCTCCGCCACCAGGGCACCCAGGACGCTCGGGTGCGTCGAGCGGAAGACGACGTAGTGGGACACCTGCTCGATCGGGGTCCAGGAGATCTCGGCCGGCCGGAGCCCCGCGCCGTCGACGACCTGGAAGGACTCGGGGGTCGGGACCCGCTCGCAGAAGACGACGTCCGAAGCTTCGGAGAAGGGGCCCCGTCGGCCGTCGGCCGCGAAGGCGCGGACCTGGAAGTGGAGCGCATCGCCGGTCGCGAACCCGGCGGTGTCGATCACGACCTGCTCGTTGTCGACGACGGTGTCGTGCAGGACCATCGGGCCACCGTTCACCGAGACCATCAGCTCGTAGCCGGCCACCGGCCCGACCGCGGGGTCCCAGCGTATCGTCGCGCAAGCGTCCGACTGAGCCTCTGCGAGCGCAGCTGTTAGGTGGAGCAAAACCAGCCCGAGCAACAGCGAGCGTGCAGACACTGGAGCGCGTCGCGCTCCTGCATCCTGCGACGCGCGCAGTCGGCCCCATCCAACCTGAAGAGAGCTCATCCCCCTCCCCCGAGCCAGACCCTACCATCCAGGGGGCCCGGTCGGGGCCATCATCGGCGCAACGAATCGTTTCGGGGCGACAGTCTGCTGCCCCTTCGAAGCAGCCGGGGCAACCGGATCGGGTCAGCCCAGTCGCGCGATCGCGAAGGGAACGGCGGCCTCCACGCGCAGCACCCGTGCACCGAGGTGCACGAGCTGGAGCCCAGCCTGACCCAGCTTCTCGACCTCCCATGGGATGAAGCCTCCCTCGGGACCGATCGCGAGCAGCACGGGGCCGGAGACGGCGCGGGGACACTCGCGCGTGGCAGCCGGATCCGGAAGAAAGCCCTGACGGCCCATCAGGAGGCCGCTCAGCTCGTCCTCGACGAAGGGGCGGAAACGGCGGTGCAGGCTGAGATCGGGCAGGACGGTGTCTCCTGCCTGCTCCAGGCCGAGCAGGAGCTGTCGACTCAGGGTTTCACCCGTGAGGGCTTCGCTCTGCCAGTAGCTCTTCTCGACCCTTCTCGAGTGGATCAGCGCGATCCGCTTCACGCCCAGGGTGGTCGCATGCAGCAGCACCCGCTTCAGGACCAGGGGGCGCGGCAGGGCCACGACGAGAGTCAGGTCCCGCGCGGGCGGCGGGTCCCGGTCGAGCCGCACGGCGAGGGCGAGCTCCCGGGGCGAGAGCTCGAGGACGCGCCCCTGGCCGATCGCCCCACCGACCAGCCCCACGCGCAGCTCGTCGCCCACTCCCGCCCGGTGGACCCGGAGAACGTGCTCGAGGCGCCTCCCGGTGACCCGGGCCCGTTGCTCCTGGCCGCGAGACGGAGGGGCTTCGAAGTCCTCCGGATGCAGCAGCAGCAGGTTCAACGCGGGGGTCCGCTCAGACGCGGGGGAAGCGCGGCGGACGTCTCTCGAGGAAGGACTGCACCCCCTCCTTGAAATCGGGGCGATCGAAGCTCTCGAACATCAGCCGGACGGCGTCGCCGTGAGCCTCGCCCAGCGACGCAGTCAGGTGCTGGTAGACCTGGCGCTTCATGATCGACATGGACGCGGGCGAGCAGTTCTCCGCCAGGTCCCGTGCATAGGCCTGCACAGTGGGAAGCAGCTCGTCGTGGGGCAGGGTCCGATTGACCAGCCCGATCCGCTCTGCCTCATGGGCGTCGATCTTGCGCGCCGAGAGCAACAGGTCCATGGCGTGTGCCGGGCCGACCAGGCGCGGCAGGATCCAGCTGATCGCCCATTCGGCGATCAGACCGCGGCGAGAGAAGGCGGTCGTGAAGACGGCGCGGTCCGAGGCGAAGCGCATGTCGCAGAAGAGCGAGATGGGAACCGCCATCCCGGCGCAGGGCCCGTTGATGGCGGCGAGGATCGGCTTCCGGATGGAGGTCAGGTAGGTGTAGGTCCCGCGGAAGGACTCGCCCATGGACGGGTCCCCGGGATCGGCGGCGAGCTCGTCGGCCGCGCCCCCCGAACGCTGCCCGTCCGAGATCTGCTGTAGCGCCTTCAGGTCGGCCCCCGCGCAGAAGCCACGTCCGGCGCCGGTGATCACGATCACGACCACGTCCGGGTCGTCTTCGGCGCGCGCGAGCGCGTGCTTCACCTCCGCACCCATGCGGTCCGTCCAGGCGTTCAGGAACTCCGGACGATCGAGGGTGATGGTCGCGATCGGATCGACGACGTCGTACTGGATCTGCTCGTAGCTCGGCTCGGCCATGGCTTCGGGATGCTCCGGCGGGTTCGGGAAGGCCGCCGATTGTACCCCGGACCCCACTCGCCGCGCGCGCCCCGGCTTTCGCTACGGTCGGTCCATGCGCTATCGAGCCGTCCTCTTCGATCTCGGGGGCGTGGTCCTGGGATCGCCCCTGCACGCGATCCGTCGCTATGAAGCCGAGCTCGGCCTGCCACCCGACGCCATCAACCGGGTCGCGGCCGAGACGGCGCCCGACGGCGCCTGGTCCCGACTGGAGCGCGGAGAGCTCGGGATGGAGGACTTCTACCCGGCCTTCGAGGTCGACTGCCTCGAGGCCGGACACCGGATCTGCGCACGCACCCTGTTCGAGTGGATGGGAGAGGAATCCCAGCCGCGCCCCGCGATGCTCGACGCGATCCGCACGATCCGGCACCGCGGCCTGCGCGTCGCCGCGCTCACCAACAACTGGGCCAGTGCGGACGAGGCCCCGGACGACGGAACCCGGGCCTTGCGCGACCACTTCGATGCGTTCATCGAGTCCTGCGTGGAAGGCATGCGAAAGCCCGACCCGCGCATCTACCGCCTCGCCTGCGACCGACTCGGCGTCGCTCCCGACGAGTCGGTCTTCCTGGACGACATCGGCGCGAACCTCAAGTCGGCGAGGAAGCTCGGGCTCCACACCATCAAGGTCGACGACCCGGCGCCGGCCCTGGCAGAGCTCTCCCAGGTCCTGGGGTTCCCGCTCGCGCCCGACGCCAGCCGCCCCGAGTCGGCAGCGTCTTGAATCGCCACGCTCGGCTCCGGGGCTCGAAGGCCTGGCTCCTCCCGGCCCGGCTGCCGTGGGCACTCGCAATCGGCCTGGCCGCCGTCTCGATCCTCGCGCTCGCCTGCGGCGGCGGGGGCCCCTCCGGCAAGCGCCGCACCATCCTGCTCTCGTCCGAGTACGACGACGTCG
>JANQSB010000410.1 GCA_028284295.1 Myxococcota bacterium
GTCTCGAGTCGGACTCCTAGTATCCGAGCGGGAGGATCGTTCATCGACTCGCCGTTCCTGTTCGAGGTGCTGCTCCTTCTCGGCCTGACCGCCGCCGGGTTGGCCCTCTTCGAACGCCTGCGACTCCCGGCCATCGCGGGCTTCCTGGCGGCCGGCGCGGTGGCCGGCCCGGGGGTGCTGGGCCTGGTTCCGGACTCGGAGCGGGTGCGCGCGCTGGCCGAGATCGGCGTGGTGTTCCTGCTCTTCGAGATCGGCCTCGAGCTTCCCATCGACCGGCTGCGCCGACTCTGGCGCGGAACCATGGTGGTCGGAACCGCACAGGTCGGTCTCACCGTGGCCATCGTCGCAGCGCTGGGCTTCGCGGCGGGCCTCCCCGGTACGGCCGCACTGGTGCTCGGCGGGGCCGTCGCCATGTCCAGTACGGCCCTGGTCATGCGACTGCTCTCGGAGCAGGGACAGGTGGACAGCCCGCACGGGCAGCTCGCGGTGTCCATCCTGATCCTGCAGGACCTGGCCGTGGTTCCCCTGCTGCTGGCCGTTCCCCTGCTGGCGGCCAGCAGCGGCAGCTCGGCCACGGTTCTCGTCCTGGCGATCGCGAAGCTGGCCTTCGGTCTGGCCGTGGTATTCGCCGTGGTGCGCTTCGTCGTGCCCCGGGTCCTGGCGCGCGCGGCCCGCGCGAGGTCGTCGGACCTGTTCAGCCTGCTGGCCTTGCTGGTGGTCCTGGGCTCCGCCTTCTTCGCGGAAGAGCTCGGCCTCACCCTGGCGGTCGGCGCGTTCCTGGCCGGCGTCTCGGCCAGCGCCTCTCCCTACGCGCAGCAGCTCTTCTCCGAGGTGGTGCCGCTCCGGGGCGTCTTCCTGGGCATCTTCTTCACGGCTGTCGGGATGCTCTTCGACCCGGTGGTCCTGGCCGATCACCCGGGCTTCATCGCGGGGTACCTGGCCGCGGTGCTGGTCGTCAAGGGCGGAGTCGTCGTCCTCGCGAACGCACTGCTCATGCGTCAGAGCCTTCGGATCGGCGTGATGGCGGGGCTGGCCCTGTGCCAGACGGGTGAGTTCACCTTCGTCCTGGTCGCCGTCGCCGAGCGGGCGGGACTGATCGAATCCTGGCTCCACCAGGGTGTCGTCGCCGGCTCGATCGTCAGCCTGGTCGCCACGCCCTTCCTGATCCGCGTGGCGCCCTCCCTGGGCGACTGGCTGGCGGGAGCGCGCGGCGCCGACGACGCCTCTGCCGAAGCGGCTCCGGAAGCGAGGAACGCCGAGGACGACTCGCGCCCGGTCGTCGTGATCGGCTTCGGGCCGGGCGGACAGACCCTGACCCGCCTGTTCCGCTCGCTGGACGTTCCCTATCGCGTGGTCGATGCCAACGCGATGAGCGTGGATGCCGCGCGGCAGCGGGGAGAGCCCATCGTCTTCGGCGACGCGACGCGGCCGCAGCTGCTGCGCGACCTGGAGATCGCGAACGCGCGGCTGGTGATCGTCGCCATCTCGGACGCCCTGGCGACCCGACGCATCGTCTCGCGGATCCGCGCCATCTCGCGCGAGGTGCCGGTGCTCGCCCGCACGCGCTACGTGCGCGAGGTCGATCCCCTCGAGGCCGAAGGCGCCTCCACCGTCGTCGCCGAGGAGTTCGAGAGCAGCATCGAGCTGGTCGCCCGCACCCTGCAGCTGTTCAAGATCCCGGACGCCAGCATCCAGAAGTTCACGGAGGCCCTGCGCGAGGGCGGCTACGACGCCATCCGCGGCGACGTCTCCCTGGGCATCGACCCCTGGCTGGTCGAGATCCTGCAGGAGGTGGATGCGCAGTGGATCGAGGTCCCCTACGAGCTGGCGGGACCCACCAGCCTCGCGGCACTCGACATCCGCGCCACGACCGGCGCGAGCATCCTGGCGGTGAGTCGCGGCGGAACCACCACCGCCAACCCGACGCCCGACTTCGAGCTTCGGGGCGGCGATCGTCTGCTGGTGCTGGGGGACGCCCCGATCCTCGCCCGGCTGGAGAGCCTGCTGCGATCCGGGAGCGGTTGACCGTCAGCGGGTGGCGCGTCCATGGACGCGCGGATCGCCCCGGCGTGCGAAGTAGCGGTTGACGCTGTCGAAGGGCAGGTAGTGGCGAAGCATCACGTAGCCCGCCCGATCGAGGTGGGCGATCACCCGCTTGCGCTCGCCCTCCACCACGATGAGCTCGGGCTGGAAGCGATCCAGATCGATGCCCCGAAGCGCCGGCAGCTCGTGCCCTTCGATGTCGAGTGCCAGCAGGTCGATCTTCTCGACGCGGAGGCGATCGAGCAGGTCGTTCAGGGTGATGGCCGGAACCGAGACCTCCTCGACCTCGAGTCCCGACTCCTTCCCGATGCCGTCGGCCCAGCCCCGCGAGACCGAAGAGAGCCCGGTCTCCTCGGACTTGTAGAAGACCTCGCCCGGCGAGGACTCGTCGCTCACCAGGTAGGCGAAGAAGTGCGAGCCGGGCCGCTTCTCGGCCCACCCGGCCGCATAGTCGTCGAGCGCGTCGATCCCGATGCCCGTCCAGTCGAGGTGCCTCTCGAGGTAGTAGCTGTTGCTCGCCCGGATCGGCCAGGCACAGCCGACGTCCACGAAGAAGCCCCCGCGTCTGTCCTGGAAGAAGTCCCGGATGACCAGCTCTTCGTCGAACAACGAATAGCGACGAGGCTCGGCGAGGATTCCGGTGCGGCCCGGAGCAGCCTGCATCTTGGCCCGCTCGGCCTGGATCTGCTCCCGCATCGGCGAAGGCGGCTCGTCGCACCCGCCCGCGGCGATCCCGACCAGGACGACGGAGAGGACGAAGCAGGTCGCAGAAGGGCCAGCGGAGTGCACGCGAGATCCCGGCAGGTTCGGCTCCAGTCTAGCCCGATGTTGCGCCTTCACGGAGACACGCCGCCGGGCTCGACGAGCAGCTCCCTCATGCGCGGTCCGCCCACCTGGCGGTGTGCCGCGCGCGTCGGCGCGTGGCGCTCCTCGAAGCGGACCGCCACGCCCGCGCGCTCGTTGCGGGGCGCCAGGATCACGAAGATGCCGGCCTCGCCGGGGAACTCCGCGTGCCCGAAGGCATCGAACGGACGATTGACGATCACGGCGGTACCTCCCTCGGCGCGACCCGCGACCGCAGTCTCGATGCGTTGCTTCGATCTCGAGAAGGCCGCGCGGCTCTCCTCCGCGCCGGGAACGTCGAAGTCCGCCCCGCTCCGGTGGCCCGTCCAGACCGCGAGGGCCAGCCAGGCAGAGGCCAGCAGAACGATCGCGCGACGCGCCGAGCGGCCCAGCTCGAGCTTCGGCAACAGGGCGCAGAGCGCCAGCCAGACGAGTGCCGTTCCCAGGTAGTGGTATCGGGGGACCAGCCAGATCTGGGCATCGAAGCGATCCACTGCGATGGCACGGGCAAAGGCGACCGGCGCATACGCGGACGCGGCCAGCAACGCGAAGGCGAGCCCCTCCCGCCGGGCTCGCGTGTCCGCACGGGTGGCCAGGGCGACCGCGAGCGCCAATCCGAGCAGGGCGGCGACCGGCAGCAGGGGCGTCGCGACTCCGGCGGCCGCGCCGGCTACCGGGTCGATCGCCGGCGCGGACAGCCACAGCGGCACCACCAGCAGCGGACCCGCGGCCACGCTGGCCATCGCGTAGGCGACCAGTCTGCCGAAGAGCTCGGCCTGAAGGGGTACCAGGCCAGCCTGGAAGTGGATCCGCAGCAGCCCGTAGCCGCCGGCGTCCGCGACCTCCGGCGGCCTCCAGATCAGCTCCGGTGCCGCCGCCAGAACCGACAGGTAGAGTGCGACCGCGGCGGGGGGCAACGCGAAGAGCCAGGCGACCGCGTGCGGGCGTTCTTCGCGACTGGCGAGCAGCAGCCAGACGGCGACGGGAAACGCGATCGCGACTCCCAGCCCCATTCCGAAGCTGTTGGCGGCGAGCAGCATCAGCAGCGCCCAGCGCAGCACCGCGAACACCCCGACCCGACTCTCTCCGCGCGCGACCCGAACCACCTCGTAGACCGCCCACAGGGTCCACGTCGTCATCAGGACGTTGCCGAACACCGAGAGCCAGGAGAGCGAGCCACGCGCCAGCGGTGCGACCCCCCACACCGACGCGACGAAGAGCGCGATCCCGGGTCGTCGGGTGAGCGCTCGTGTCGCTCCGTAGAGGAGTGCGACGTTCACGCAATGGGTCGCCAGCACGCTGGCGAACCAGGCGGCTGCCTCGAGCCCGAAGAGCGCGCGCTGGGCCTCGAAGACCGCCCGCCAGACGACCAGGGCATGACCTCCGTGGGGACGCAGCCAGAACTCGGGCACGCCGTCCAACGCCGAGCGGTAGAGATGCAGATAGTCGTCGTGCAGGAAGAAGCGCTCGAGCACCGGGGCATGGACGATCGCCGCGAGACCGGCCGCCACGAGGGGCAGGATCCAAGGCATCCAGGCGGGAGATCGGGGGAAGGCCATCATCGAGCTCCGCGCCCGCGGGCCCGCCCCCGTTCGGGCAGACCTCTCGCCTCGCGCGGGGTCACGAGCAGCTCGCGAACGCGCTCGTCGGCGAAGCGCTCGAAGATCCGGAGATCGCCCGGGATGGGTGCGACGAAGCGGACCGAGCGACCCTCGAGCTCGTTGTCGGGATGGTGGATGGCGAAGAGCGCGGCCTCGCCGGGGAAGTGCGATCCCACGTGACCCGGAAAGCGCCGCAGGGGGAGATACGCGGTCCCGCCGATGGGTGTCGCGAGCACCTGTTCGCGAATCCGCGCCAGGGTCCGGGCCACCAGCGCGCGACCCTCGTCGGCGTTCCGGGGGGCGTAGTAGCGGGAGGAGGCGGCCGCCGAGATCGCGAACCACACCACGAAGCCGGCCGCGGCCAGCGCCACGCCGCGCTTCCTCTGCGCGAGCCGCCCGGACAGGGGCGGGGCGAGGACACACAGCGTCAGCCCTGCGAGTGCCAGGCCCGGGTAGTGGTAGCGGGGATTCGCCCAGACCAGGTCTCCCCAGAAGGCGCTCATCCACTCACGGCCGAGTGCCAGCGGCGCATAGCAGGCCAGCAGCAACAGCAGCAGTGCGAGTGCCTGTCGACGGACCGGCGCGGTCGCGCGCAGCATCCGGATCCCGAAGCCCAGCAGCAGCGCCAGCGTGAAGGCGCGGAACAGCGGTCGTGCCATTCCCAACGCGAACCCGGCGGTGCGCGATGCCTCTCCAGCCTCGCCGCGAAAGGTGGGAACCGCGAGCAGGGGCGGGAGGCTGAAGCTCGCGAAGGCGTAGACGACGAGGGAGCGCAGCAGCTCCAGATAGGAGGGGATCCGGTGCCAGTCGAGCTGTCGGGTGGCGCTCCAGATGCCACTCCCCCGTGGCATCTGCGCGGCGAGCCACCCCGTCCCGAAGTAGAGCAGCGGGACCAGGGGCACGAGCACGAAGAGCCAGAGCATTCCCCGCGACCGCCTCTGCCACAGCAGAAGCACGCACGCGAAGGGGAAGGCCATCGCCAGGCCGAGCCCCAGCCCGAAGCTGTTGGCGGCCAGCAGCATCAGCAGCGACCAGCGGATCAGGCTGCCCGGCCCGGGTGCCTCCCCCGAACGAGCCACTCGCACCACCTCGTAGAGGGCCCACAGCGTGAAGGTCGCGAGCAGCACGCTCCCATGCACCGAGATCCAACCCAGGGCCCCGCGTGCCAGGGGTGAGAGGGCGAAGAGGGCAGCGCCCGCACCCGCGACCCGTGGACGGCCGGTCAGGCCCTCCGCGATGCCGTAGAAGAGCGCGACATTCAACAGATGCAGCGCCAGGATGCTCGCGAACCACAGCTCGAAGTGCATCCCGAAGAGCGAGCGCTGCAGCCAGAAGGACGCGCGCCAGGCCGCCAGCGCATGGCCCCCGTGCGTGCGGACCAGGAACTCGGGAAGGCTGTCGATCTCCCACAGATAGAGGTGGAGATAGTCGTCCGCGAAGAGGAAGGATCCGAGCACCGGGGCGTGTACCCAGAAGCCCAGGAGCAGGGCCGGGACGAGCGTGAGCGGAATCGGGAAGCTCCGTCGCGATGATCGCCGAAGCTCCTGGTGAGAACCCGTCCGACCCATCGCGGCGAGTGTATCGCGACCCGGCGAACGCAAGGTCGAAGGCCGGGCCTTCGCGTGCCGCGGGGTTCGCAGCCCGTGCAGGCTTTCCTATCGGCTCGCCGGCCCCGGACTCCCGCCGAGCTTCTCGGCCAGCGCCTGCAGCTGCGGAGCCTCGACGGCGTAGAGGTAGTTGCGCGCGGCCGCGTGACCCAGGCGCGCCGCTGCCGACGACGGTTGGAAGCGACCGTGGGAAGCGTAGGCTTCGACGAGCAGCTGCTCGAGCGCCTCGTAGACCCCGGGAAGCACGAAGGGCAGGACGCGATCGAAGAGCTTCGACTCCTCGGCCTCCCGTCCCTCACCGTGAGCGAGCGCGGCCATGCGCAGGAGCAGCTCGATCTTGAGGATCGGAGCCGAGCGGTCCTCTTCGCACAGGATCAGGGCGCGCCCCAGGGCCTGGCGCGCCGCGTCCACCCGGCCCGCCTGCGCCGATGCACGTCCGCACGCCAGGAGCCTCCGGGGATGGATGGAGCGGGCCCGCTCGCTGAGCCCCTCGGTCGCGCCGACCAGCCAGGAGCAGGCCGATTGCGTTCGGGCGTGGAGACCCAGGGAAGCGAGTGCATCGACGATCTCGTACTGGGCTGTCACCAGGGCGTCGTGGGGGCGCCCGGAAACCGAGGCGGCGATCGCGGCGCGACCCCGCTCCATCGCCTGGAGCGCCTCGCGCCCGGCGCCGGCCTGCAGGAAGGCGCGACCGGCCTCCACCGCGCGCCGACCGGCCTGCATCCGATGCAGCGGCGACGCGCGCTCGGCCACCGCGAGAGCCGTCTCGATGTGCGCGAGCCCTTCTGCGGCTCGACCCTTCGAGGCGTACAGCATCCCGGCCAGCACGATGGCTCGCGCGGGAGCCGCAACGTCCACCCGCACCGGATGGCCCTCTTCCGTGAGGCGCGCGAGACCGTCCTCGAAGCGCTTCGCCGCCGGCTCCCGTGCTCCCTGCTCGGCGTCGATCCGACCGCGCAGGAAGAGCCAGCTCGGAAGCAGAGCGGGGGCGACGCGCCCGTCGGGACGGGCTTCGGAGACCAGGGCGGCCGCAGACGCCCGACGGCCCGCCCGGAGCTTGGACTCGGCGACGCGGAAGAGAGCGAGGCCGAGCAGGGTGCGGTCCGACTGACCGAAGCTGCGTGCCTGGTCGAGGCTGGCACGGAACAGCTCCGGCGATTGATCGAGGATCCCCCGCGCCAGGCGCAGCTCTCCGAGCAGCATCTGGGCTTCCGCCGACTCCCGGGAGTCGCCACCGTCGTCCCCGCGCACGCGCACGAAGTCGGCCAACCAGGCGTCCGCCGCGTCGAAGTCGCCGCGGGCGACGTCGAGACGGCCGCGCTCGAGCAGGTAGGGGGCTCCCACGCGGAAGACGCCTCCGCTGATGCCACCCCGCTCGAGTCGGTAGCGCGCGAGCGCCTGGGCGGCGACGTTCGCGTGTTCGAGCGCCTCGTCCAGGCGACCGAGCTCGCGACACGCACGGGTCAGCCCGGTGAGCGCGTCCAGGCGCTCGAGATCGGTGGCGGCCGCGATGCCGACGAGCTTCGAAGCCTCGAGGAGCTGCTTGCGCGCCAGCTCGAAGTCGCGCTCGGCCAGGGCCTCGTTGCCGGTCCGTCGCAGATACTCGAACTGCCGGTGGTACTGCACGGTGGGATCCGCGCAGCCGCCCCCGAGGAGCGTCGCGCACAGCAGGAGAGCGGCCAGGAGCCAGCATCCGGGCCCACCGCGCGCCGCTGCCTTCGCTTCCCGCCCCCTCCGGCCCTGGCCTCGCATCCGATCGTCCCCGTCCAACGGCTCGGGCGGCGCCGACATCCCCCGCCCGGGGGAGGTCGGCCCGCAGGAGCCGAATTCCGCTGGGCGTATCGGCAGGACGCAGTCCCGACACGAACGCGGGCGCGGCGCGCGAAGCGGAGACCGGGGTGCGTCGACACGCGGGGCGGGCCCCCGACCCCTCCGCCCCATGCAGCCGTCGGCGTAGCCCGCGGAAAGCGCAGCCGATTCCGGAGGCGGGCTTCAGGCCCCGGGCTCCGCCTTCGACCCGCGGCGAGCCGTCACGAAGAAGAGGATGCCCCCCAGCGCGACGGTCGCGAGCGCCAGCGAGGATTCGAGCGGCCGCCCCTGGAAGGCCCAGAACATCATCCAGGCGGAGACCCCGACGAAGAGCAGCGGGGTCAGGGGGTATCCGATCACGCGGAAGGGGCGCTCGAGCTCCGGCTGGCGGATCCGGCGCACGATCACACAGGAGACGGCGAGGCTGGCGAAGAGGCTCAAGGTGAAGCCCGAGTACTGCTGGATCTGGTCGACCCGACCCAGCAGCAGGATCCCCGAGGTCACCAGGCCCTGCACGATCAACGCCGTCACCGGAGCACCGCTCCGGGGACTCGAACGCGACAGGAACGCGAAGAACGCGTAGTCGCGACCGAGCGCGTAGTAGACCCGGGGACCGGCGATGGTCATCGCGGAAGCCGAGGCCACCAGCGAGACCAGCAGCACCACCACGACGAAGTGGGTGCCCGTGGGTCCGAACAGGTGGCGGGACGCGACCAGTCCGACCTCGACCTTGCCGGCCAGCTCCGAGACCGGCGCGCCGTAGAAGTAGACGGCGTTGATGGCCAGGTAGATCGCCACCACGAAGGCGGTGCCCAACAGCAGGCCGCGCGGGAGGTCGCGCTGGGGATTGCGGAACTCGCTCGCGACGTAGGCCGAGGCGTTCCAGCCCGAGTAGCAGAACATCACGAAGACGAGCGAGGTCGCCAGGGCAGCGCTGCGATCTCCCGCCGACAGGCTCTCGTAGACGGGCGAGACCTCCGTCAGGTTCGAGAGGCTGCCGCGGCCGAAGGCGAAGGCGGCCACCACGATGGCGACGAGGCCGGCGACCTTGAAGACCGTCAGCCAGTCGCCCAGCTGCATCCCTGCCCGTGCACCCCGCAGCTGGACCCCGATCAGCCCCCACACCAGGGCCAGAGCGGCGCCGTCCTGCAGGCTCACGCCGAGCCAGCTCGCCTCCACGGCATCCAGCGCGGGGAAGAAGTGCACCGCGTAGCGAACCACCGACTTGGCGGCAGCGGCGATCGGCGCCGAGAAGCCGGCCACCAGCGACACGATCGCACTCATGAAGCCGAAGGCGCCGCCGTAGGTGTCGCGGAGGTAGGCGTACTCGGCACCCGCTCCCGGAGTCGACGCGCCGAGCTCCGCGTAGCAGAGGGCCCCGCACAGGGCGAGCACGCCGCCCACCACCCACAGCCCGAAGATCAGGCCGGGGTGCCCCAGGTCCGCCGCCTGGAAGCCCGTGGTGGTGAAGATGCCCGCGCCGATGACGTTCGCGATCACGAGCGCGATGGCCGAGCGAAGCCCGATGTAGCGGTGCAGCTCGCCTCCCCGCGCCTCGCTCATGGGGCGATCCTGGCACAGGCGACCGCACTATGCTCCGGGACATGTCCGACGGACTCGAGCGCGAAGGCTGCACCCTGGCCTGGGAGTCGATCCGACAGCGGGAAACAGCTGCGTCGCCGCGACCGCCGCTCCTGCTGCTGCACGGATTCGGCACGAGTCGCGCCGGCATGCGTCCCCTGGCCCGGGAGCTGCTCGCCCGGGATGCGGCGGAGCGCGCAGTCCTCTTCGACGCGCGCGGGCACGGGGAGACGCGCACGCCCCCCCGCGACGAGGCGCACGACTACCCGGCCATGCGGGAGGACTGCGCGGCCCTGCTGGAGCAGGAGGCGGCGAACGGAGCCCACCTGGTGGGACACTCGATGGTCGGACAGATCGCGCTCATGACGGCCATGGCGCGACCCGAGCGGGTGCGTTCGCTGGTCCTGATCGGCGCGGGCCCGTGTCGCGCCGTTCGGGAGCCCGCAGAGATTCGCAGCTGGACCCGGGCCGCGGAGCGCTTCG
>JANQSB010000621.1 GCA_028284295.1 Myxococcota bacterium
ACGTCGCGCCGCAGCGGCGCGCAAGAACTTCGAGCTGGTCGACGCCTCGTATCGCCTGGGCGTCGCCTCGATCCTCGACCTGCTGGACGCCCAGAGCGAGCTGCTGCAGGCCGACCTCTCCGAGGTGGACGCGATCTACGGCTTCTTCTCGGACCTGGTCGAGGCGGAGCGGGCCATCGCCTACTTCCCTTTTCTCGAGGCGCCCGGCGACGTCGACGCGCTCCTGGTCCAGCTCGAGGCGGAGCTGCTCTCGGCTCCCGCGCCCTGAGCGGGAGTCGAGCGCCTTCGTCGCGACGCGGCCCGCTCCGCTTCCGAGCGACTAGTGCTCGGCGATGCGACTCGCCTCGCGTCGCAGCCTGCGCATCGAGGGATCCAGGTGGGCGAACGAGACGACCGCCCGGTGGATCCAATCGAGGGGCCACGGAAGGGGCTTCAGCAGGTCGAGAAAGAGAACCACCCGCGGGCCGTCACCGGAGTTCCTCGCGTCGTGCAGGTAGGTGTCGTCGAAGAGGACGCCTTCGCCTTCGTGCCAGTGATACTTCTCTCCCCGCTCGATGTTCTCGCGGTTTCGCTTGTCGCCTCGCTGACCGTGCTCGCTCAGACGGATCCAGCACTCGCCCCCGGCGTTGTCGTTCGGGACGACGACGGCCAGGTGGTATCGCAGGAAGCCCTTGTAGTATCCGAAGTGGGGCTCCAGGTACTTGCCGGGCTCGAGCACCGAGAAGAAGGCCGTGACGACGCGGGGCATGTCGCGCAGCAGCCGGGCGGTCTCGGGCGCGCGACGGCAGTTCTCGTCGACGAAGCGGCCGGACTTGAGCAGGAAGGTGTTCCACCCGGCCCCATGGATGCCGGCCCGGGTATAGCCTCCGCCCATGGTCTCCATGGGAACGAGCCAGTCCGGGCGGGCCAGCAGCTCGAGACACTCCTTCTTGATCAGCGGATGGTGCCGCTCGAGCCTCTCCAGATCCGGATAGAGGGCGAATCGATCCTCGATGAAGGGGCTGTTGCGAGGGACCAGGCTCCTTTCCTCGAGCCAGTTCCAGGCGCGGCGGCTCACCTTCTTGACGAGGCGCTTCTTCTGACGCCGCGGCATGCGCCAGACCCGCGCGCCGCCCACAGCCGCCCCGACCACGCCCAGCGTGGCTGACAAGACCGCACCGATCGCGAGCGGTTCGAGCACCTGGCCCTCCCGACGGCACCCTCAACTCTTGCACGTGCGCGCCGGCGACGCCGCCCCCGTTTGCGCCGCGAGCCCGGAGCCGTCTGCTAGCGTCCCGACGGATGCACCCGCCCTTCCCCGACTTCATCGTCCCGGGCGCGCCCCGGTGCGGAACGACGTCGATGTGCTCCTGGCTGAGCGATCACCCGCGGATCTGCTTCTCCAAGCCCAAGGAGCCCTTCTATTTCTCCTCGCCGGCCTGGCAACCGGGCGACGAGGAGCGTTGGCAGCAGGAGTACCCCCGCTTCTTCCAGCACTGGGCACCGGACCACCAGGCCGTGGGCGAAGGCTCCGTGGGATACCTCTTCGACGAGCCCGCCCTGGACCGCATCCTGGCGATCCGCCCGGACGAGCGATTCGTGGTGATGGTGCGCAACCCGCTCGAGATGGTCCCCTCGCTGCACCAACGGCTCCTCTTCGTGCTGGAAGAGGACGAGCCGCGCTTCGAGCGGGCCTGGCGGCTGCAGTGGGAGCGCCAGGAGGGGCGCCGTCTGCCGGCCCACTGCATCGACCCGCGGCTGCTTCACTACGGTGAGGTGGGGAAGCTGGGGGCACAGCTCGACCGCCTCGTCTCGAAGGTGGGGCACGAGCAATGCCACGTGGTGGTGTTCGACGACTTCCGGAGGGACCCGGGCGCCGCCTATCGCGGGGTGCTGGCCTTCCTGGGGGTCGACGACGACGGCCGCAGCGACTTTCAGCCCCACCAGAGCGGGCAGCGGGTACGCTCCCGTTGGCTGCAGCGCCTGATCACCCGGCCACCGGGAGCGAAGATCGGCCTGCGCGAGGAACGGCTGCGCAAGGCC
>JANQSB010000421.1 GCA_028284295.1 Myxococcota bacterium
CCGGGTCACTCGCCGCTGCATGAGGTGCTCGCCTGCGGCGAGCTTCGGACCCGGCCGGCGTCCGCCGCCCGTCTCTGCGCCGCGGGCGTCGAGGAGCTGGGCGGCTCCTTCGCCTGCGAGGCATCGGCGGGCTGGGAGTACCGTTTCGACTCGTCGGTGGAGTGCGTCGCCCACGGGCGCGTGCGGCTGGCGGCGTTGGAGCGTCGGGTGCTGGAAGCCCGCCGGAACGCGGGGGAGATCGGGCTGGCCCACACCTTCCCGGCCGCCGGCCTCGTCGCGAAGCGAAGTGCAGGCGACGACGCGATCGCCGCTCGAACCGTGGTCTGGGCCGGGGTCGATCATCCGCGTAGCCGGGTGCGGATCGAGACGGCGCACTGCTATCCCAACGAGGAGACGATCGTCTTCTCGCGGACGACCGTCGCCGGAGCCACGGACGGAGTGCAGGCGTGAGATTCCGACACCGCCTCGGCGCGGTGGCTGCTTGCCTCGCGTTCGTCGGGTCGGCGACGGGCTGCGGACTCCCGGGCGAGCTGGTCGATCGCGCCCGGGCCACGGCCGACCGGATCGATCGGGAGTCGGCCGCGGTCGCCGATCGTCGCGCTGCGCTCGCCGGCTTCCTGGGCCGCGAGGAGAACGCGGACCTGCGCCGCTACGCGGAATCCGAGGGCTGGGCGGGTCGCTTCGACGAGTCGGAGCGCGAGATCGCGCATGCGCGTGAGCTGCTCGCGAGCGAGATCGAGCCCCTTCTGGAGGCGGATCGCGGAGACGACGAGGCACGTCTGCGGGAGCAGCTCGGCCGGCTCGCCGGCAGCCTCGATCGGGCCGTGGCGCTGGCCCGGGAGCCGGCCGCGCGGGCGGCGTTCCTGGAGGAGGTCCGCGAGCGCGGGCCGGAGCAGGTCGCGGAAGCGCGGCAGGCGGTGCGGACGGTGGAAGAAGGAATGCGGGCCTTGCGGCAGGAGGTCGCCCGGGCGTCGAGCGACCATCCCGGAAAGGCCGAGGATCTCGCGTCCCGGGTCGCCGGAGTCGGCCGGGGAGTCGACGAGGCGCGCGAGCGACTCGCGGTCGCAGAGCAGGAGCTTCGCGGCTTCGCAGCCGGCGCCGCCGATCTGGCCCTGCTGGGCGACGCGACGGCGGCGGCCCTCGCCGGGGCGACGAGCTTCGCTTCGGGAGACGAGGAGCTGCGCACGCGGATCGGCGAGCTGTACCGCAGCTACTCGAAGACGCTGATCGACATGAAGGAGGAGGCCGCGGTCGAGATCGGCCGAACCAGCTGGAACGAGTCCGTGGACTTCCCGCGAGAGACGGAGCGGCGGCAGCGGGTTCCCGTCTCGCCCGAAGATCTCGAGAGCCTGGAGTCCTGGGGCGATCGTCCGATCGCATCGCTGTCGAGCTTCTTCGGCCGCACGAGCCTGAAGGTGGCCATCGACTCCGCGCTGTGGGAGCGCCTGCGCGTCGACCCGCTGGTCGACTTCCCCCGCGGCGACAACGCGGCGGAATACTGGGTGGGGGAGACCCAGCTGCGCACCTTCCACCGCTACAACGTCGTCGAGGGGGAGACCGCCCAGGAGAGCGACTGGCAGGAGGTCTCCGAAGAGTTCTACGAGACGCACTACGACGACCTGGGAATGGACATCGTCGCCAAGCCCTACGGACTCTACGAGGACGAGGCGCTCACCGAGGCGGCGCCTCCGGGACTCGCCTACGTGGGAAACCCGAAGTACGGGCGTTGGGAGGAGGACGCCCAGGGCAGGCGGCGATGGTCCTGGGGTGAGAGCTTCCTGTTCTACTACCTGATCTTCGGCGGACCGCGACACCACTACTACTACGACGACTGGGGGCGCTGGAACCGCGACTATCGGGGCCGGCGCGCCTGGTACGGGCCGTCCGACGGTTACGGGACCTACGGCAGCCGCACCCGGAAGAGCGCGCGCTATGCGGGGAGCGGATTCGGCCGCTCCGGAGGCTTCCGTCGAGCCGACGCCTCCGTGCGCGGCGCGGGTCCCGGCGGGCGCGGCGGCGGTCCCGGCGGCGGCGGGAAGGGGTCGGGTCCGAGAGGGGGAGGAGGCGGTGCCCATGGAGTTCCTGATCGACTCGTTCCAGGCGGTCACCTTCGCGGCGGTGGCCTTCGCGTGGATGTGGGTCGCCAAGCAGGTGACCGACCTGCGCATGCGCGGCGTCTACCTGGCCGACGAGCAGATCCAGAATGCGGGAAACCTGGCCGTCTCCATGCGACGTGCCGGTCTCTACCTGGGCGTCTCCATCGGGATGCTGGGCGCCCTCTCCGGCGGGGGAGGCGGCTTCGCGGACGACCTCGTCGAGATGATGCTCGAAGGAGCCGTGATGGTGGCCTTCCTGTACCTCGCGCTCGCGATCAGTGATCTCGTCGTCATCCACGGGATCCGCAACGACGAGGCCCTGCGCGACGGCAACGTCGCGGTCGGGCTGGTCGAGCTGGGCATCTCCCTCGCGACCGGGCTGGTGGCCTATGGCTCCTTCGCGGGCGTGGGCGGTGGCATCGCCAGTGCGATCGTCTTCTTCGTGCTCGGCCAGGGGGCGCTCCTGCTGATGACCTGGACCTACGAGCAGGTGACCCCCTATCGCGTGGTCGAAGGCGTTCGCGCCGGCAACGTCGCCGCGGGGCTGATGCTCGGCGGCATGCTGCTGGCCTTCGGCTTCATCCTCAACGCCAGCCTGGTCGGCCCCTTCCATGGCTGGCTGCGGGACGTGACGGCTTTCGGCGTGAGCGCCGCCATGGGAATCGTGCTGCTGCTGCTCTTCCAGTGGCCGGTCGACCGACTCTTCCTGCCCCAGAGCAGCCTCCAGGAGCAGATCGAGGGTTCGCCCAATGCGGCCGCCGTCGCCGTTGCCGTGGCGGTCAAGATCGCCCTGGCCCTGGTGATCGGGGCGGTGCTCCTCTGAGCGCCGGCGTCGGCGCAGCGGCGGCGGGAGCGGGGCGGCTCGGGACCGTCCTGCTGGGCGCCTCGATCTTCGCGACGGGCTTCTGCGGTCTCGTCAGCGAGTTCCTGCTCAGCACGGTCTCGAGCTACATCCTCGGAAACTCGATCGAGCAGTTCAGCGTGATCATCGCCCTGATGATGGCGATGATGGGCCTGGCGGGGGCGTTGCAGCGCTTCTTCCCGGATCGCCTCCTGATCGAGCAGTTCATCGCAGTCGAGATCGCGCTCGCCCTGCTCGGCGGCTTCGCGCCCATCGCCATCTACGCCGCCTGGGGGATGCTCGACAGCCACTTCCTGCTGGTGCTCTATTTCTTCGTCGCCGCCATCGGCTTCCTGATCGGATTCGAGCTGCCGCTGGTGCTGCGCATCAACGCCTCGCTCGGACGCCGCCTTCCCAGCAACCTCTCGCTGATCCTCAGCCTGGACTACGTGGGCGGCTTCGTCGGGGCTCTGGTCTGGACCCGCTTCCTGCTGCGTGAGCTGCCCCTGACCGAGACGAGCTTCCTCATCGCAGGGCTCAACTTCGCCATCGCCACGCTCACCTACCTCTACTTCCGGCTGTCCTTCCGGCGCAGCCAGGTCGGGAGTGGCGAGAGCGGGGCCGCGCGCCCGGGGATCCTGGCCCCCGCCGCCATCGTGGCCGTCGCGATCTGCCTGGTGCTGGGCTTCGCGCACAACCGGGACTGGAGCCTCGAGCTCGAGCAGCGTCTCTACGACGACCGCATCGTGTTCTCGGAGACGACGCGCTACCAGCGCATCGTGCTCACCCACGACAGCGCGCGGGACGACTACCGGCTCTTCCTCAACGGCAATCTGCAGCTGTCGAGCTCCGACGAGGCCATCTACCACGAACAGCTGGTGCATCCCGCGATGTCGCTCGCCGAGGAGACCCGGCGGGTTCTGGTGCTGGGCGGCGGCGACGGTCTGGCGGTGCGCGAGGTGTTGCGGCATCCGGAAGCCGGATCGGTGACCGTGGTCGACCTCGACCCCCGCATGACGGAGCTGGCACGAGAGCACCCCGTTTTCCGACGTCTCAACGGCGATTCGCTGCGGGACGCGCGCGTGCAGCTCCGAATGGCCGCGGGTGTCTCGGGAGGGGCGCGGCGCCCGGTCTTCGTCGAGACCGACCGGCTCACGCCTGCGGGTGCCGCGGCGGTCGAGGAGGTCGCCCGGGTCGATGTGGTGAACGTCGACGCGGATCGCTTCCTGGACGGCCTGCCGGGACAGTGGGACGTCGTGATCATCGACCTGCCGGACCCGAGCTCGGTCGAGCTGGCCAAGCTCTACAGTCGCGAGTTCTACCGGAAGCTGGCGCGGGTGCTGTCCCCGGGCGCGACGGTGGCCCTGCAGGCGACCTCGCCCTACCACAGCCGCGAAGCCTTCCTGTGCATCGTTCGAACCCTGGAGTCGGCGGGCTACGCGGTGGTTCCCTACCACGACGACGTCCCCTCCTTCGGGCGCTGGGGCTTCGTGCTCGCGACGCGCGGGAAGGAGAGCAGCGAGACCCTGTTGGCCCGCGCGCGGCAGGCCAGCGGATTCCCCGACGAGACCCGCTACCTCACCGCCGAGCGCTTCCAGGCGGCCCTGGTCTTCGGCAAGGGCGAGCTCTACGCACGGAACCAGGAGGTGAACACCTTGATGCGGCCCGTGCTGCTCGGACTCTACCTGCACGAGAGCTGGCTGACGGACTGACCCGCCGCTCTTGTGTGGGCGGGGCGAGCCCCTACCATCCGGCGCCTCGAAGCGCGTCGCAGCCCCGCAGGAGCCCGTGTCCGAAGCGTCCCATCCGATTCGCGAGGTGCTGGCCCTGCGCGATGTACGCTACCTGGTGTCGGCGCGCTTCTTCGCCTCGCTGGGTCGTTCGCTCCTGCACGCGACCCTGCACTGGCATCTCTGGAAGGCGACCGATTCGCTCTTCGACCTCGGGTTGCTGGGCCTCATCGAGTTCCTGCCCGTGATTCCCTTCTCGCTGGTCGCGGGCGCCGTGGCGGACAACACCGATCGTCGGCGCCTGGTCATGGCAGCCCAGAGCGTCGCCGTCCTGTGCGCGGTGGCTCTCGCCTTCGGCGGTGGACTCGGCCCGAGCCAGC
>JANQSB010000431.1 GCA_028284295.1 Myxococcota bacterium
CCCCCGCCAGGAGCTCGGCCTCGCACGCTTCGCGACCCGGCGTCACTTCGGCGACGCGTCCCTGCGGATGGCCGACGCCGAGATCGAGCGTGCCCGGCAGCACCGGGAGGCGGGTCTCCACGACGAGGCGGTGGATGCGGTCCTGGAAGCCCTCCGGATCCGGAGCGATCGGCTCGCCGTCGACGACCCGCTCCTGCTCGACACGCGACTCGAGCTCGCCTGGGCCTACCACCTGGCGTTCCGGTATCGGAAGGCCATCGAGAGCTACGAGCAGTGCATCGCGGCCATGGAAGAGAGACCGGAGGGCCGGAGCTTCGACCGCGTCGTCGCGTTGAACCGGATGGCGTGGATCTACGAGCGCGCGGCCCTCGACGCCGAGACGCGCCGGCTGCGCGAGCAGGCGCGCGGGGTCGTCGCGGCGGCAACACCGGGCGGTGGCCGCTCGGACACCCTGCTCGAGCTGGGGCTCGAGAGGCTCGCCGGCGCCCCGGACAGGCGAGAGACCCTCCTGTCGCTCGCGACCCACATCGACGAGTGGATCGAGGCTCGCCGCTACCACCGGGAGCACTTCTCGGTGCCCGACCACCTGCTCACGAGCCTGCGCCGCCTCGACCGGCAGGTGCCCCTGCACAAGGTCCGCTCGAAGCTCGAGCGCGATCTGCGCGCGGCCTTCCTGGACTTCGCCGCAGCCCGGCCGCGCAGCGAGCTTCGTTACCGCTACGGACTGCCCTTCGAGCCGGGGACCGCCCGACGCGTGCTCCAGACCTCCGAGGGAGCACACGGGTTCGAGCGCGTCCTGCTGCACGCCGTCGACTTCGAGGTCCCGCCCGGCACACCGGTGGTCGCGTCGCGCGGCGGCCTGGTGGTTCGGGTCGTCGAGGGACTGCGCGCCGGTGAGGAGATGGCCGCCTCGCCCGAGCAGGACCTCCAGCACGGGCTTCGCGTGAACCGCGTCATCATCCTGCACGAGGACGAGACCTACGCGACCTATGCACCGCTGGCTCCCGACCTGCTGGTCGCCGAAGGCGACCGCGTGGAACGCGGACAGCACATCGGGCGGACCGCGAACCTCCGCGACGGCCGTCCCCCGATCCTGCACGTCGACCTCCGACGCAACAGCCGAACGGCCGGATCGGCCGGGGTCATCACACCCGAGCCCGTCCGGATGCGCTTCGCCGGGGTGACGGGGCGCGACGGGGTGCCGCTGCCCGGACACCGCTACGGGGAGAGCCTCCCCGCCGCACCGGACCCCGGACGGCGCTAGAACCCGCTACGGGGGAGAGATGGGCCTATAAACACCCAGATCGGCCTCACGATCGAGAAATCTGCTCCGAGCGGAAGTTTTTTCGACACCCATGGCGCCCGGGGGCCACTTCCTAGTCAAAGACAATCCCCTTCCCAGGGAGAGCGGGAGTACCCCACGGGGCGCTCCCGCTCACTTTTTTGGCTGACGCCGGCCGGAGAAGACCGGCCGGCGTCGCGCTCCGCCGCAGGCGCTCTTTTCGCTGAGCCCTCGCCGAGGAGGCGGCTCGGGCTCGCGCTTCGCCGCAGGCGCTCTTTTCGCTGAGCCCTCGCCGAGAAGGCGGCTCGGGCTCGCGCTCCGCCGCAGGCGCTTCTTTCGCTGAGACCTCGCCGAGAAGGCGGCTCGGGCTCGCGCTGCGCCGCAGGCGCTCTTT
>JANQSB010000437.1 GCA_028284295.1 Myxococcota bacterium
ACGCTTGGGCGCGAGCTGGTCCTCGATCATCGCGCAGGCGAAGCCGGCGGCCGCATAGCCCTCGACGGTGCGGCGCACGTTCATCGCATTGCCATAGCCGGTATCGGCGTCGCCGATCACCGGAATCGAGATCGACGCGCAGATGTCGCGCCCCTGGTCGAGCATCTCCCCATAGGAGATCAGTCCCGTGTCCGGCAGTCCCAGGCGGGCCGCCGAGACCGCGAAGCCGCTCATGAAGGTCAGCTCGAAGCCCGCCTGCTCGATCAGCCGGGCCGAGAGCGCGTCGAAGCAGCAGGGCATCACGCGCAGGCCCGGTGCCTCGAGCAGGGCTCGAAGTCGTTCGGCGGGCGTCGTCATGGCGCGGTCTCCCCGGCTGCGGCCCGCGGTAGCTCGGCGTCCACCCGCGTGCCGTCCTGCTTGACGATGCGCGCGGGTACACCGACGACGGTGGTCTCCGCGGGCACGTCGCGCATGTGGATGAAGGCCCCGGCGCCGATCCGGGCGCCGCGCCCGACCCGGATCGGGCCGAGCAGGGTCGCGCCCGTACCGACGAAGACCGAGTCGCCCAGGGTCGGATGTCGCTTGCCCTCGTGCTTTCCGGTACCCCCGAGGGTCACGTTGTGAAACATCACGCAATCGTCACCGATCTCGGCGGTCTCTCCGATCACGACGCCAGTGCCGTGGTCGATGAAGAAGCGCCGGCCGATCCGAGCCGCCGGGTGGATCTCCACACCGGTCCCGAAGCGGGCGAACGCCGACAGCAACCGCGGCAGCCACGGCAACCCCAGCGCGTACAGCGCGTGTGCGATGCGGTAGATCCAGATCGCGTGCAGCGGAGAGTGCGCGAGCACCGTCTCGACCGTGCTGCGCGCCGCCGCGTCGTTCTGGAGCACCGCCCGGAGGTCTTCTCGAAAGAGCCGCAACAACTGGGGCACTCCGTGCCGGGCCTGATGGGGAGCCTCGATGGGATGATGCCGGTCGTACAGAAGAAGGACGGTTCCGCACTGCCAGCACGCTGCGGACCTGGATCGGACCGCCGGTCCCGGCCGGGGCGCCGAGTCTAGCCCGACGCGAGAAGCGGCTGGAGGCCGGCCCGCAACCCGCGGGGAGTCTCGTGACGCGCCGGCAATTCGAGCGAATCGCTGGCGCCGAACCGCCCTTTCGCGGATGATCCTGCTGCCGTGTCCGCGAGCTACGCCGTCGGCGTCATCCACTATCGCAGCTACGACGATCTGAAGGCTTGTCTGGACTCGATCGACCGCCAGACGCATCTGCCCGCGCTCACGCTCGTGGTGGACGTCGATCCCGACGAGGCGCGTCAGCAGGAGCTGTCCGGACACCGCGCCGTCGAGTGGGAGGAGACGCACAACGGCGGCTACTCGGCTGCCGCGAACCTGGCGATCCGCATTCTCCGCGAGAAGACCGACGCCGAGTACATCCTCCTGCTCAACCCCGACGTCCGGCTCGACGCGACCTTCGGCGAGCGGCTGGTGGCCGAGATGCAGGCCCGGCCCCGCGTCGCCCTCGGCACCGGCAAGCTGATGCGCCCGGAAGGCGTGATCGACAGCGCGGGAATCGAGCTGCCGCGTCACCGCCGGCCGCGCGACCGCGGGAGCGAGCAGCCCGACCGCGGCCAGTACGAGCGCATCGAGCTGGTCTTCGGCGCGAGCGGGGCGGCGATGATGCTGCGCAGCGACGCCCTGGCGGACCTCGCCATCGAGGGCGAGGTCTTCGACGAGGACTTCTTCCTCTACCACGAGGACACGGACCTGTGCTGGCGCGCCCAGCGACTGGGCTGGCAGGTCCTCTACGTGCCGGACGCTCGCGCCTGCCACAATCGATCGTGGCGGCGGGATCGTCGCTTCGAGATCGCCTCCCGGGTGCGGCGGCACTCGTTCAAGAACCACTACCTGCAGCTCGTGAAGAACGAGCGGCCTCGCGACTTCGTGCGGAACCTGCCGGTGCTCGCCATCTGGGAGATGCTGCGGCTCGGCTTCGCGATCCTGCGCGATCCGAGCGTGCTGCCCGGCTACCTGGAGGCGGGGCGACTGCTGCCCAATGCCTGGCGCAAGCGGCGCCTGCTCGAGCTCGCCTGCCGCGAGCGCCTCGAGGCCTGAGCGCGCGGTGGCCGACGATCGCAGTCTGCTCGCCGAGGCGGAGCGTCTCGCGCCCTGGCAGTATCGCTACGAGCTGGCGCCCGGCGTCTTCACGCCCAACTCCGACGAGCACCACCAGTGGAACCTGAAGCGTCGGCGCCTGATCTTCGGCGTCCTCGACGCCATGCTGGGCCGGGACGGCTACGCGGGGCTGCGCTGCCTGGACGGGGGCTGCAACGCCGGCCTGTGGAGCTTCGAGCTCCACCAGCGCGGTGCGCGCGACATCGATGCCTTCGATGCGCGGGTCGAGAACATCGCCAAGTGCGAGTTCATCCGGGAGCTCCGCGAGATCTCCAAGGACGAGATCCGCTTCCAACAGGCGAATCTCTACGACCTCGAGGAGCGCTTCGAGCCCGCCGACCTCGTGATGGCGCTCGGGTTCATGTACCACCTCTCGAACCCGATCGAGGTCGCGAGGCAGCTCGCGAGCGTCACGCGCCGGGTCGCGGTCGTCGACAGCAACGTGAACACCGAGCCCGGGACCGTCTGTCTCTACCGGCCCGAGGATCCGAGCTTCCACCACAACGGCGTCGAGCCCTCGGTGCTCATCCCCAACCGCAACGCGCTGGTGGACATGCTGCGCGCCGGGGGCTTCCGGTCCGTGTCCCAGGTGATGGCTCCCGCGTGGGCGGACCCCGCGTATCGCGAGGGGCGACGGGTGCTGCTGCTGGCCTTCAAGGAGGAAGGCCCGTCGCTCGAAGACGCGGGCTTCTGAGGCAGGCTGCTGGCAGAATCCACCCCTGGGGGCGAAACGACACGGGACTCCCAGCGATGAAACGGCGTCCCCCATGGCGGCGCGAACCCACCGACCGCTGACCAGAATGGCCGTTTCGCGAATGCGCAACTCGAAGCTGATTGATCGCAAACCAGCAGGGTTGTATGGTAGGCCCGCACGTCGATGGGGGCGGGTGCGTCGTTCTCACCGGGGAGCGCGAGTGTCCCCCTTAGATATTCTGCAGCGCACGGTAATCTGCGAATCACACCTGTTGCTCCGACCGGCGATGGGCCGAATCGAAGCAAGGGTCGCTGGGAGTACCTTCCGAATGTTCATCCGAAGAGCACCGTTTCTGACCGCAACGCTCGCGGTTCTCGCCACGACCCTGTTCGCAGCCCCGGCCTTCGCCGGAGCCGTCGCCGGTCCGCTGGAGTGCGGCTTCGCGCTCGAGCGGGACGTGACCGGCCTCGCGAAGTTCTTCTTCGACACCGACCGGACCGGCACCTCCGACGTGGACTTCGTGTTCGGTGAGTCGGCCACCAACCAGGTCGTCCTGGTGGGCAACTGGAACGACACCCAGGACAACATCGCCTTCCGCAAGGTCGTCACCGGCCTGGGCAAGTTCTTCTTCAACACCGACACCGACCCGTCGGACGAGTTCTCCTACGTCTTCGGCGAGCCGGGCATCCCGGTGGACGTCGGCGACTGGAACAACAACGGCAACGAGACCCTCGTCGTCCAGCGGAACATCGGTGGCCTGCCCAAGTACTTCTTCGACGACGGATCCGGCGTCGCCAGCAACTCGTTCGTCTTCGGCGACCTGGACGACACCCTCGTCGTCGGCGACTGGGACGGAGACGGGGACAGCAACATCGGCATCGTGCGCGTGATCGGCGGCGCCCTGCAGTGGAACCTGAACATCTCGGGGACCGGGCCGGCCGAGGAGGTCTTCGGCTTCGGGCAGGACGGCGACATCCCGATCGTCGGCGACTGGGATGGCGACACCCGGACCGACGTCGGCGTCGCGCGCGTGGTCGGCGGCACCCTGCGCTTCTTCCTCAACACGGATCACGCCGGTTCGGTCGACATCACCTTCGACTTCGGTGACAACGCCGATGCGCCCATCGTCTGCGACTGGGACAAGAACGGCAGCGACAACATCGGTGTCACCCGGAACGGCAGCGGCCAGCTCCGCTTCCTGACCAACACGGACAACGCCGGCGGCGTGGCCCAGAACGTCCGCTTCGGAAACGACTCGGACCGGGGCTTCACCGGCCAGTTCGAGGGCCTCGGCGCTCCCTGAGCCCTCGCCCGACGGGCCGCTCGCGAGCCCGATCGAGATCCAGCAAAGAGGGGCCTGGCTGCTTTGGCCAGGCCCCTTTTCTATTCTCCGTGCTGGCTCTCCGCCTTCGACTCCCTCCCCGACCTGGGCCCTCGCCAGCGCGCCGACGGTCCGGATCCGACAACCCGAAGGGCATCCCATGACCGCGATCGCAGCCTCCCGGGGAGACCGGCAGGTGCGCTACACGCCGCAGGGGCGCGAGCGCACGGGAGGCGGTCCGAGCCTGTTCTCGAGACGCGAGCTCGTGTTCCAGCTGCTGCGCCGGGAGCTGGCGAGGCGCTACCGCGGTCGCTTCCTCGGCCTGTTCTGGCTGGTTCTGCAGCCGCTGCTGATACTCGCCCTCTACACCTTCGTGTTCGGCGTGGTCTTCGGAGCACGCTGGCCCGGCTTCGAGAGCGGACAGACGCTGGGCTTCGCCATGGTGGTCTTCACGGGGCTGATCGCATTCAGCATCTTCGCGGAGGTCGCGGGCACCGCACCCGGCCTCGTCCAGGCCAACGCACCGCTGCTGAAGAACGTGGACTTCCCCGCCGAGGTGCTCCCGATCGTGAGCGTGGCCTGCGCACTCGTTCAGGCTCTCGCCAGCCTGGTGGTGCTGTTGGTCGGCGGGCTGGCCCTGGGCCAGACGATCCCGGCGAGCGCGGCCGCCCTGCCCCTGGTCTGGTTGCCGCTCCTGCTCTTCGCGCTCGGGACCAGCTACCTGCTGGCGGCCATCGGGGTGTTCCTGCGCGACCTCGAGGCCATCGTCGGGCTGGTCGTCACCGGACTGCTCTTCGGATCGGCGATCTTCTACCCCTTGAGCCAGGTCCCCGAGGCGGCGCGGGAGTGGCTCGCATGGCTTCCGACCAGCGTCTTCGTGGAGGCGACCCGCCAGGTCCTGCTCTACGGCCAGCTCTCGCTGGGAACCCCCGAGTGGGTGGTCTGCATCGCGACGCTCCCGTTCGCCGTCGCGGCGTACCGGATCTTCGAGCGGAGCAAGGGCGCCTTCGCCGATGTCCTCTGAGGGCATGCTCCCCGACGACGACGTCGTCATCCGCGCTTCCGCCCTCTCGAAGCGCTACCGCCTCCAGGCCCGCCCCCTCGCCCGACTCCGCGAGGCCCTGGTGGGCGATCGCGGGGACGGGCGCGACCTGTGGGCGCTCTCGAAGGTCAGCTTCGAGCTCCGCCGGGGCGAGGCGCTCGGGGTTCTCGGTCGCAACGGCGCCGGCAAGAGCACCTTGCTTCAGATCCTCTGCGGTGCCCTGCGCCCGACCGAAGGCGAGGCCCTCGTGGTGGGACGGGTCGCACCGCTGCTCCAGCTGGGCGCCGGATTCCACCCCGATCTGACCGGCCGCGAGAACGTCTTCCTCAGCGGCAGCGTCCTGGGACTGCGGCGATCCGAGCTCGAGAGTCGCTTCGACGACATCGCCGCGTTCGCGGATCTCGGTCTCTACCTCGATCAGCCCATCCGCAGCTACTCGCGCGGAATGAACGCCCGCCTGGGCTTCGCGATCGCCGTCTCCGTCGAGCCGGACCTGCTGATCGTCGACGAGGTGCTCGCGGTCGGCGACCTCCTCTTCCAGCAGAAGTGCATGACGCGCATCCAGCAGCTGCGCGATGGGGGGACCGGGCTCGTCTTCGTGAGCCACTCCGCAGACCACGTCCGCGCGCTGTGCGATCATGGCCTGCTGCTGCGGGACGGGGCCCAGCGCTATTTCGGCGACTCCGAAGCCTGCGTGGACCTCTACCTGAAGGAGCTGCGCCTTGAGGCCAACCAGTCGCGAAGCGCGACCGGAGAAGATGCGACACCGGCCACCCGCGAGTCCGCGGTGGTCGAGCGCCAGACCCGCGGCACGCTGCGATACGGCACCCAGCAGGTTCGCATCGTGGACGTGAGGGTCCAGGACGAGCAGGGCCTCGCCGCGCGCGAGCTTCCCTTCGGCGCCGTCGTCCAGCTCGAGGTCGAGTACGAGTCGACGATCGACGCGAAGTGGCTGAACGTCTCCTTCCTGGTACGCGACGAGACGGGCGTGGATCTGATGGGATCGATGACCCACGACGAAGGCCTCGAGCTGCCCGAGGCGGCGCCCGGCGATCGGGGCCGGGTGCGCTTCCGCTTCCGGAACCGGCTACGACCGGGACTCTTCGGTCTCTCCGTCGCGATCACCCAGATCCCCCCGGATCGCCCCCGCGAGCCGATCCTGCACGACCAGATCGACGGCGTGCAGGGATTCTCGGTTCCCCACGATCCGGACCGCCCCGTGCACTACAAGTTCGATGCGGAGGTCGAGGCGTTCCTCGGATGAGCCGGGTCTCGAAGAACTATCAGTGGTGGCGCTCGAAGGGTGGCACCTGGAAGCGGGAGGTCGAGCAGCGTCGGCGCTACATGCCGATCTACGCCCTCCAGGAGATCGTCCTGCGGGACTATCTCTCGCGTTGCGCGCCCGCGCGGGTGCTCGAGTTCGGGTGCGGTTGGGGTCGGCACCTGGAGTACCTGCGCGAGATTCCGAAGCTCGATCTCTATGGCTTCGACCAGAGCCGATCGATGCTCGAGGGGATGGACTGGGCCGACCCGGACTGGAAGGCCGAGCACGTCCATCTCGGAGATCCCCTCGCCCCGCTCCCCTTCGAGGACGACTTCTTCGACGTCGTGTTCACCGTGTCGGTCCTGATCCACGTGCGGCCCGCGCACCTGAAGGGTGTCCTCGCGGAGCTGGCGCGGGTGTCGAAGCGGCAGATCCTGCACATCGAGAACGTCGCGACCGAGGAGACCCACGCGACCTCGGACGCCCACGACGGCTGCTGGGCCCACGACCTCGCAGCCGCGTATCGGGCGCTCGGACTCGAGTGCGAGCTCCTGCCCCGCTGCTTCGAGATCGAGGACCTCTACCGGGTCCGGATGAAGCCGCGGCTGCGACTCCCCGCCCTCGATCCGGCCTTCGCGAGCCAGCTCCTCGAGCTCGACCGAGGCCTTTCCCGGGAGATCCAGCTGCTTCGGCGCAAGGGCAGTCGCGGCCGCTTGACCGACCGCATCGCCCGGCTCGAGGCCCAGACCACCGAGCTACGGGCCCGGGCCAAGCGAGCCGAGTCCGGGTCGAGCGAGGCACTGGCCCGCGCCAAGAAGGCCGAGACCGCTCGGGCGCGGGCGGAGGAGCGGGCGAAGCGGGCGGAGCAGGCCGACGCCGAAGCGCGCGCACGCGCACGCAAGGCGGAGGCGGCGCGCGCCAAGGCCGACGAGCGCTCGGAGGAGCTCTCCCTCGCCTCGACCGAGGCCCGGAAGCGCGCGCGCGAGGCGGAAGGCCAGCGCACGAAGGACCTGGCTCGCGCCAAGAAGGCGGAGGAGCGCGCTCGCAAGGCCGAGACGGCCCGCAATCGCGACCTGGCACGCGCCAAGAAGGCCGAGACGGCCGCGGCTCGGGCCCTGGAGCGCGCCAGGAAGGCCGAGGAGAAGACCCGCGCCAGTGTCGAGCGCGCGCGCAAGGCCGAGGAGAAGACCCGCGCCAGCGTCGAGCGAGCGCGCAAGGCCGGGGAGAAGACCCGCGCCAGCGTCGAGCGCGCGCGCAAGGCCGAAGAGGAGGCCCGTGCCAGCCTCGAGCGGGCGCGCCAGGCAGAAGAGAAGAGCCGCGCCAGCGCCGAAGACGCCCGAGCCGCCGCGGGCAGGAGCCAGGAGAGCCTCGAGCGGGCGCGCCGTGCCGAGGCAGCGCGAGCGCAGGACCTCGAGCGCGCCGAGCAGGCGGAGAAGCGGCTCGCCGAGGCTCTCGAGCGCGCTCGAAGCAGCGAGCTCGCGCGCAGTGAGTCGCTCGAACGGGCACGGCGAGCCGAGGAGCGGCTGCAGGAAGCGGGGGAGCGGGAAGCCGCCGCTCGCGCCGAGCTCGAGTCGCAACTCGAACGCGCGCGCCAGGCCGAGGAGAAGCTGCGCGCCGCGAGCGAGAGGACCGTCGAGACGCGAACGAAGCTCGACGCGCTGCGGGAGCGCGAGCAACGAGCCAACGAGTCGCTCACGAGCGCGCTCGAGCGCGCCCGGACGGCCGAGGCCCGCAAGGACGAGCTGGCCGCCGAGCTCGTTGCCGCACGCGAGCGACATCGGGAGCTGTCCGCCCGCCTCGAAGAGTTGACGAGCAGTCGCCCGAGCGTTGCCGGGGCGGGCGGCGGAAGCGAATAGCGGAGAAACGATGGGCACCAGCAACTGGCAGAACATCTCCTGGTGCGTCCAGGCCATCATGCGCATGCAGCCGCAGCGCGTGCTCGACATCGGAATCGGCTTCGGCCGGTGGGGCATCGTCCTGCGCGAGTTCGGTGAGGTGTGGTTCGGTCGCGTGGCCCCGGACAGCTGGACGATGCACGTCGAGGGCATCGAGGCCTTTCCGAAGAACGTCGCCGCCTACCACGAGTCGTTCTACGACGAGATCCACGTGGGGGACGCCCAGGAGATCCTCTTCCAGCTGGACGACCGCTTCGACCTCGCCATCCTGGGCGACGTACTCGAGCACTTCACCAAGAGCGACGGCGAGCGCATCCTCGACCACCTGATCGAACACTGCGACTACGTGCTCGTGAATCTGCCCCTCGGCGACGACTGGCCGCAGGAGGAGATGTACGAGAACCCGTACGAGGAGCACAAGGCCACCTGGGACTGGAACGACTTCGAGTCGCGCCCGGTGGTGCGCAAGGCCGAGTTCCTCGACTTCGAGGAGAGGCGCTTCGGGTGCGTCGTGCTCTCGCGGCGCGACCCCCGGGAGCTGGCCGAGGGCTTCTTCGGCAGTCCGAGACAGGGCGAGCGGCAGGTCGGACCGGTGCTTCCCGAGCCGCTACCGCGGGCGGGTCGCGCCAGCGAGCGGGAAGCGATGGAGGCCATCCGCCGCTCCGGGAGCTGGCGACTCGTCACCCGGCTCCGCGACAACGCCCTGCTGTGGCGCCTGCGCGGGCTCCTGCCCGGCCGCGGCACGCCGGTGACGATCGAGCACCGGGGAGCGGACGCGGCGACCCCCGCGCTCCGGGTCCTCCGGGTGGAGAGCGACGGCGCGCCGGTGTTGTGGGACTTCGTCGCACGGAAGGGAGAGTGGAGCCTCGAGCCCCGGGACG
>JANQSB010000441.1 GCA_028284295.1 Myxococcota bacterium
CTGCCGCACGTAGCGCCCTTCGAGATCGCGGCCGTCGGCGACCACGAAGACACCGTCGGCAGGGCTTCGCATCACCACGGCCCCGGCGCGCTCGCGCGCCCGCCGCAGCTCGGCGCGGGCATCCTCGAGCCGGGCGCGGGCGGCGTCGGTCTCCACGCGCTCGTGGGTCGGAAGCGCCAGCAGCTGCAGCCGCAGCTCCCGGGCACGGGCCTCGAGTGCCGCAACCCGCGCCTCGATGGAGGGGTCCCGGGTCTCGATGAGCGGCTGTCCCGCCGCAACGCGGGTGCCGCGGGCGATCAGCACGGTCTCGACGAAGCCGTCGGCACCGGCGCGCACCGTCGCCTTCTCGGGAAGCCAGACCACACCTTCGGCGCGAGTGCGCAGGGGCATGGGTACGGTCGTCAGGACCGTCGTCAACAGGACGACGAGCCCCACGCTGCCCACGAGAGCCCGGGCGCGGCGCTCGCCCACCGCGGGATCTCGCAGGACGAAGACGAGCTGCTTCGCGAGCGGAACGAGAACGCGCAGGAAGAGGGTGACAACGGCCAGGGCGACACCCACGACGAAGAACTCGGAAGCCAGGTAGAGAGCGATCGCCAGCATCACGACCATCCGGTAGACGAAGGCCGCCACCGCATAGCCGAGCAGCCAGGCGCCCTCGCGCCGGGTGAGCTCCGGAGCCGCCTCGTCGCGCAACCCGAGAAGGAGCCGCTTCGAGACTCGGCCCAGGAGCTGGCTCGCCCGTGTCGCCAGGTTCGGGATCTCGAGCCAGTCCGCCAGCACGTAGTAGCCGTCGAAGCGCAGCAGGGGGTTGCCGTTGAACAGGACCGTGGAGGCTCCGCCCACCACCATCACGCCGAAGGCGACGTCCCGCACCCACCCCGGCTCGATGGCGAGCCACACGAAGAACGCGACGGCTGCCAGAAAGGCCTCCACGGCGATTCCCGCCGCCGCGACGACCATGCGACGGCGCTTGTCCGGGAAGACCCAGGACGCGGACGCGTCGACATAGGGCACCGGCATGAAGACGAGGAACTGCACCCCCAGCTCGGCGACCTCGGCGCCCCAGCGCTTCGCCGCGAAGGCGTGCCCCAGCTCGTGGAGGGCCTTCACGCACGGATACACGAACCACAGGGCCACGAGCGCCCGGGGCTCGAGGAGCGAGTCCGAACCGGCCGCGAGCTCCGGGGCGTGCTTCCACGCCAGCAGCCCGGCGACCGCGAGCACCCCGCACCAGATCGCCGCTCCTGCCCGGGAGAAGAGCGGAGCGACCCAGGGCGAGAAGCGCGTCAGGAATGCGTCCGGGTTCCACAGTGGAACGCGGAAGGAGATCGGGTTGAGTCGCCCGCGAAGCTCGCGCGCCTCGCCCTCCTCGGCCTGACGGAAGAGGAGCGCGGTGTCGGCCGGAACGTCGCACCCGAGCATGCCGCCGGCGTGCAGCAGACCCATGACCTGGATCACCTCGTCCTGGGTCGGCGCGTCGTCCCCGAACTCGGTCAGCGCCCCTTCGAACACCTCGGCCGTCGTCCGCTCGCCGTCCATCTGTCGGACCAGCCAGTGCGCGACGGGGGTCAGACGGTGCACCCGACCCGTGGTCGGGTTCCGGACCACGTACCAGGGCTCGCCGCGGTAGCGATGACGGTGGAAGCGCAAGCGGGGGGACACCCGAGGACGCAGCGACGCCACGTGGTGCCAGGACGAGCTGTGGAGGCTGCTCACGGCAGCAGGGACCAGAGCTGCAGGCGCAGCCAGTCGAGCAGCTCGTGGGTCCAGATCCACAGCAGGCGTCGGCGGCCGGCGTCGATCTTGGCGACGCCCTCCATGCCCGGCCGCAGTGCGGATGCGGGCTCTTCGAGCGAGGCCTCCACCCGGAAGTAGTTGCGCCCGTCCCGGGCGGTGGAGATCGGCGTGATCCGCTCGACCTCGAGGTCGAGCGGCGTGTCGGGCAGGGCGCCCAGGGTCAGGCGTCCGCCCTGGCCCTTCGAGAGCTCCGCGATATCGCGACCGTCCACCTCGACGATGACCCGGTAGCCGTCGAGCGGCGCGATCTCGAAGAGCACACTGCCCTGCTCGACCGGCGAGCCGAGGGAACGATCCAGGTCGCCCTCGAGCACGATGCCGTCGAAGGGCGCGACGACGGCCGTACGGCCGAGACCCTCGCGCGCCAGCGCCAGCTGTGCCGCCGCCTGGTCGATCTGGGCGCGCAGGATGCTGACCTGTGTGCGGTTGCGCTGGGCCAGTGCCTCGCGGTACTCGCCCTCGAGCTGGGCTCGCTGGCTCTCCCACTTGCGCACCTCGAGCTGCAGATCGCGATCGTCGAGGCGCGCGAGCACCTGACCTTCCTGGACCAGATCGCCCGCCCGGGCGTGCGACTCGGCGAGGTAGCCCGGTACTGCAGCGACCAGTGCGCGCTGGATGCGGCCCTCCAGATGGGCCCGCGCCGAGACCCGATGGCTCCCCGGGACCAGGGCGAGAATCGCCACCAGGCTCGCGACCGCGGCGAGTGTCGCCCCCGCGAGTCGCGGACTTCCGAAGTAGCGGTCGGCCACGCGACCCGCGAAGGCCCGGGCGCGGTCGAAGAAGCCTGCCTCGGCCCGAACGCTCAGGTCGAGGATCGGCCCTGCCAGAAGTGCCAGTCGCTGCAGAGAATCGCGGAGCGCGGGGGTCACCGGCTCGTCGCCCGCCCACTCGAAGCTCAGGGCACCCACCGGACGCCCGCGGACGGCGAGCGGCAGGCCGACGACCCGCCCCGCCTCCGATCCGGACCGCAGCGTCTCGTGGGCAGGGTGCTCCTGCGACGCCGACTCGCTGTCACCGGGAAGCTCGACCCACGCGTCCAGCGCGACGGCCTCCTCCATCGCGTGCGCCGTGTCCCGAACCGCCTCGCTGCGCGCGTCGAAGCGGACGCTCGTCGAGAGACCGGCGACCCGCACACGGCGACCGCGGCGCACGCCGACGGCAACACGATCGCAGCTGCAGGCCCGCGCGAGCTCGACCGCCAGCTCGTGGGCCGCCGCCGGCAACCGCTCGTGCTCGAGCAGGGCGGTCGCGACCCCCAGCATGCGCCCCAGCCGATCGAGCTCCTGCCGGGTGTCGAGCAGCTGCTCGAGGAGTGCCACGCCCGCCGCGAGTCGCTCGCCGATGGTCTTCGACTCCCCGGGCAGCGCCCCCCGGACGCTCACGCCAACCGCACCTGCCACCTGGCCGGCGCGGTGCACCGGGAGGGCTACGTGGGTCAGCGACTCCCAGGCCTCGCGCTCGGCCCGGGGCTCGCGCAGGGTGAGCTGCCCCCGCTCGTGGGCGGCTTCGACCGTGGATGCCAGGGGAGGCGAAGGCTCCACACGCTCGGGCCAGTGTCCGCGAAACGCGCTGGGCGCACGTGGGGGGGCACCGAGCACGAGGCACACGGCCTCGCAGCCCCCGACCATCGCGGCCTGG
>JANQSB010000442.1 GCA_028284295.1 Myxococcota bacterium
TTCCGAAGAGAACGCCCCGGTGCCCCCGCGCCGCGCACCGCTCGATCTCGGCGACCGCCGCCTCGACATCCCAGAAGGGAAGAGCCATGACGGGGAGCAGGCGCTTCGGATCGGCGGAGCTCCACTCGGTCAGGAAGTCGTTGTAGGCGCGCACGCACTCGAGCATCAGTGCGGGCTCCTTCAGCTTGAGGAAGGCGCCCGAGCCGAATCCGCCGACGTTCGGGTACAGGACCTGGGCGTAGATGCCCTCGGCGTCGAGGTAGGCGAGGCGGCCTTCGGCGTCGTGCGCACCCACCGGGATGTCGTCCATGGTGTCCGGGCAGTCGGGCAGGGTGCCGTCGAAGCCGGCGATCGCGGTCATGCCTGCGGGCAGGACCAGATCTCCTCCGACGAACCACACGTCCTTTCCGCCCACCTGCCGGATGTGGGGGACCGCGTCTCCCCACCTGGAGGACACGCGCGAGGTCCAGACGTCGGCCGGCTCCGAGACGTGGCTGTCGACGTCGATCACGCGGTAGCGGTCGAAGAGGTCTGCCATGCCGGGCATTGTACTACGGCGGTGGGCCCGGCCCGAAACGACCGTGGCCGGGGGTGTCGCCACCCCCGGCCACGGGAACTGCAGCGCGTCGCTGGCTCAGCGAGCAGCGTAGGCCGGCATCGGGCCCCACTTGGAGTACATGCTGCCATCGCTGTCCACGCGGCCGAGCATCTCGCCGGTCTCGTCGTGGGCCTCGATGCCGCCGGGGACCGGGACGAGTCGCACGACGCGCTCGTTGTCCTGGGCGTCCCACATCTGGATGGTCACGCTGCCGTCGGCGTTCTCGGTGGAGAGCGCGCGGCTGCCGTCCGCCATCATGACCTCTTCCTGGCCCGTCCGGACCGCGATGCGCGGCTTGCCGGTGATCGGGTTCTCGCCCGTGTGGAACTCGATCGAGTTCACGATCACGAGGTCGATCAGACCCGCGATCCCGTAGACGGGAATGATGTAGAGGAGCAGGAAGACGAGCCATCTCGCCCAGCGGTTCTCGACGACGCTCAGGTTGAACTCCATGACCTTGCCGGAGGTGGCCATCTGACCGATGCAGCCGACCTGGGACAGGCCGAGCATCGAGGCACACAGGAGTGCTGCGGTCGTGCGACGGAACATGTACGGATCCCTCTCGTTGGTGTTCGGGGCGCACGCCGGGTGCGCGGGTTGACGGGCTGGGGCGTGAGCGTTGCAGATCCGGACGCCGGCGCCAAGCGCTCGGGCGGCGCTTTCGCGCCTCCGGGCCCGCGAGGAGCCGGACCCAGGACTCGCTCGCACTCCCTGACGCCGGTTCATCGCCGCGGGAGTCTCGGGTCAGGCTCCGGGTCGTGGGGGGAGCGGCTCAGGCCTCCTGTCGCACCCACCAGGCGATGGTGCGGTCCAGGGCCTCCTTCTCCGAGAAGGGAGGGGTGTATCCGAGGCGCTCGCGGAGCTTGCGGCCGTCGAAGCTGTGCGTGTGGCAGACGAAGCGGACGCTCGAGCGCGTGATCGTCGGCTGCATCTTCAAGAAGGGCCGGCAGAGGAAGGCCGCGGCCTCGGAGGCGGCGCCCAGAGTCCACATCACGGGGTAGGGGACGCGCCGCGAACGCGGCGGCAGCGGGTGGCCCACGGCCTCGAGGATCGGCTCGAGGAACTCGAAGAAGTTGACCGCCGGCGAGTCGTCCGTGACGAAGAAGGCCTCCCCCGCGACGCCCCGAGGCGGGTCCAGGATCGCCCGCGCTGCCAGCAGGTGCGCCCAGGCCACGTTGCCCACGTAGACGTGCTGGAAGCGCGCGCGGCCGCTCCCGGGGCGGAAGGGCAGGCCGTTCTCCTTCACGACCTTCAGGACGTTGGCGATGTGGTAGGGGTCGCGCTCTCCGAACATGCCGCAGGGGCGCAGCGCGCAGGTGGCGAGTGCGCCGTCGTTCGCGGCCAGCACCCGCTCTTCGGCCAGCGCCTTGGTGCGCGCGTAGTCGTTGGTGAAGCGATCCGGGAAGGGGAGGGTCTCGTCGGCGTCGACCACCGGTCGCGCGCCGCACACGACGTCCATGGTGCTGGTGTACACCAGCCCGCGGACGCCGGTCTCCCGGCAGGCACGGATCACGGTCTCCGTGCCGCCGACGTTGACCTCCTCGAGATGCGCGGGGGTCGTCTGTCCCCAGTCAACCTGGGAGGCGGCATGCACGACGACGTCGACGCCGCGGCAGCTCTCGCGCACCAGCGCGTCGTCGCGGACGTCGCCTTCGACCGCCTCGACGTTCTCGCTCGCGGCCACCGCCGAGGTGTCGAGATCGAGCACGCGCACGAAGTCGATTCCGCTCTCGGGGCGCGCGATCTCCCGCAGCAGGGCGCCTCCCAGGAAGCCGCCTCCGCCCGTCAGCAGCACGCGCAGTCCTTCGCTCATCGCCCCCTCCATGCGTCCGGCGTGGCAGGCGATACCCTACCGCAATGGGCGACGAAGATTCCCTCACCTGGCTCGACGTCGTCGGGCCCGACGGCTACGCGCGGCACGGCTATCCCCACGACGCCTGGAAGCTGCTGCGGCGGGAGGCGCCGATCCGCTGGTTCGACCTCGACGGCGGTGTCGGCTTCTGGTCCGTGGTCCGTCGCTCGGACATCGTGTGGCTCTCCAAGCAGCCCGAGCGCTTCATCAACGCGCCGCGCCTGGCGATCTTCGAAGAGGGCGGCCCGGTGGAGGAGCGCGACGCGGTCAGGCAGCTCTTGAACATGGACCCGCCCGAGCACGGGCGCTACCGGGCGGCCGCGAGTCCGTGGTTCACGCCCCGAGCGATCCAGGCGCGTCGCGAGGAGGTGGAGCGGATCACCCGCGACCTGCTCGACGAGATGGCGGGCGACGGAGAGACGCGGGAGGCCGACTTCGTCAAGGACCTGACGGCCCCGCTCACCCTCTCCGTGCTGGCCGACATGCTGGGCGTGCCGCGGGAGGACTGGCCGCTGATGTTCCAGTGGACCAATGCCATCGCCGGGGCGGCGGATCCGGAGTACCAGGTGGAGGGAGATCCCGCCGCCCAGGTGGGAGGCGCGCGGGACGGTCTCTTCCGCTACTTCGCCGAGCTGGCGGCCGATCGCCTGAAGAGCCCGCGGGACGACATCACCAGCGTGCTCACCCACGCGCGACTCGACGGCGAGCCGATGCCACCCCTCGAGCTGCTCTCCTACTTCCTGGTGCTGGTGGTCGCCGGCAACGAGACCACCCGCAATGCGGCCAGCGGGGGGCTGCTCGCCCTGATCGAGAACCCGGACGAGCTCGAGAAGCTGCGCGCCGACCCGAACGGCGTGGACCTCGCCAGCGAGGAGATCGTGCGCTGGACGACGCCGGTGATCCAGTTCTGTCGCACCGCGGTCGAGGATTGCGAGGTCGGAGGGCAGAAGATCCGGGCCGGGGACGCCTTCTGCCTCTTCTATCCATCGGCCAATCGCGGCGAAGAGCACTTCCCGGAGCCCGATCGCTTTCTCGTCGACCGTCGCCCGAACCCGCACCTGGGCTTCGGCATCGGCGAGCACTTCTGTCTCGGCGCCAACCTCGCCCGTCTCGAGCTGCGTACGATCTTCCGTCAGCTCGCCGAGCGGCTGGAGGAGGTCGAGCTGGCGGGGCCCGTGGAGCGGATGCGCTCGAGCTTCCTGGGCGGGGTGAAGCGGATGCCGATCCGCTACCGGCTGCGTCCGAGTGGCGCGTAGCGGAGGAGGCGAGGGGTGAGAGAGACGCGAGATACCTTCTGTCGCATCTGCGAGTCGCTGTGCGGGCTCGAGGTGACCGTCGAGCGGCAGGCCGACGGGCGCGAGCGCGTGGCGAGCGTGCGGCCCAACGCCGACCACGTGGCCACCGGCGGCTTCGCGTGCCTGAAGGGGCTCCACCAGCACGAGCTCTACGACTCGCCGGATCGACTGGAGTTCCCGGAGAAGCGGGTCGGGGATCGCTGGGAACGCATCTCCTGGGACCAGGCTCTCAGCGAGATCGGCGCCAAGCTCGGCCAGCTGCGGCGCGAGCGCGGACCCGACTCGATCGGGATGTACGTCGGCACCGCGGCCGGCTTCAGCATGCTGCACCCGATCTTCGCCCAGGGCTTCATGCAGGGCCTGGGCTCGAAGAGTCTCTACGCCTCGGCGACCCAGGACTGCTCGAACAAGTTCGCCGTGGCACACCGGGTGTACGGCTTTCCGTTCTCGCAGCCCTACCCGGACGTGGACCGCGCCGAGTGCCTGGTGGTCGTGGGGGCGAACCCGGTGGTCTCCAAGTGGAGCTTCCTCCAGGTCCCGAACCCGATCCGTCGCCTTCGCGAGATCCAGGCCCGGGGCGGGCGCGTCTGGGTGATCGATCCGCGGCGCACCGAGACCGCCAAGGTGGCGAGCCGGCACCTCTTCATCCGACCGGGCACCGACGTCTTCTTCTATCTGTCCTTCCTCAACGAGCTCGTCGCGCAGGGCGGTGTGGATCGCGAGCGGGTGGCGCGCACCACCACCGGCTTCGAGGCCGTCGAGAAGCTCGCCCAGGCCTGGCCCGCCGAACGCTCCGAGCGCGTGACGAAGATCCCGGCCGAGAGCCTGCGCGAGCTGGTGGCCGACTTCGTCCAGGCGGAAGGCGCCTCTCTCTACAGCTCGACCGGCGTCAACATGGGCGGGGACGGTGCGCTCTGCTTCTGGCTGCAGGAGGTCATCAACGCGGTTTCGGGCAATCTCGATCGCCCGGGTGGAACGCTGGTCGGCGAGGGGATCGTCGACTTCGCACGCTTCGGAGTCCGCTCGGGCATGTTCGTGAGCGACACGCGCAGTCGCATCGGCGGCTTCCCGGCCGTGAACGACACCTTCCCGGGCGGTGTTCTCGCCGACGAGATCCTGACGCCGGGGGAGGGCCAGCTGCGCGCGCTCTTCGTGACCGGGGGCAACCCGCTCATCACGATGGCCAACGCCGGGCGGCTGCGCCGGGCCTTCCAGGAGCTCGAGCTGCTGGTCACCCTCGACATCTACCGCAACGAGACGGGGTCGCTCGCGCACTACACGCTTCCCTGTACCAGTCCCTACGAGCGTCCGGACCTGCTCTTCGCCTTCCCGCTCCTGATGGGCATGCAATCGCGCCCCTATCTGCAGGCGACCGAGCCCGTGCACGCGCCGTCCGGCGAGCAGCGCGACGAGGCGAGCATCTACCTCGACCTGTGCGAGGCGGCGGATGCACCGCTCTTCGGCTCGCGGGTGGCGCAGAAGATCCTGCAGGGCCTGCGGCGCTTCGACCGCAGGCGCCGCACCGGACGCGGAGGCCTTCCGGGAGTCCCGCAGGAGCTGCTGCTGTCGCTGCTGCTGCGCCTGGGCCGGGAGGGGAGCTATCGCAAGCTCCTCCAGTCGCGGAACGGGCGGTCGCGCCAGATACGGGGCGCCGGCTCGTTCCTGGGCGAGCGGATCGTGACCGAAGACCGCAGGGTCCAGCTGGCACCTGCCGAGCTGCTGGAGCGCGCGAGCGGGCTGGAAGACCGCTTCCGGCGGCACCTCGACGACGACGGGCTGCGGCTCATCACCCGGCGTTCGCACGAGACCCACAACTCCTGGACCCACAACATCGAGTCCTTCGTGCGGGGCGAGCGGCAGTCCAACTATCTCTACATCCATCCCGAGGATGCGAAGCGCGCGGGCCTGGCCGATGGCGAGGTTGCCGACGTTCGCTCGCGCACGGCCTGCGTGCGGGTCCCGGTGAAGCTGCTCTCGGACCTGATGCCGGGGACCGTCGCGCTGCCCCACGGTTGGGGCCATCAGCACGCCACCGGTCTCACCGTGGCCGGGGCCACCGCGGGGGTCAACGTCAACCTGCTCGCCGCGGACGGTCCGGACGAGATCGAGCCGATCTCCGGCATGGCCCACCTGACGGGGATCCCCGTCGAGGTGGCACCGGCCGCGGGGCCGCGCGCCACGGACAGCTGGTCGGGCCTGCCCGAGGGCGCCTGATCGGCGCCGCCTCCCCGGGCTGCCGGGTCCCTGCGCATCGGGGGTCGGATCCCTGTCCGAGGGCCTGCGGGAGTCCGATATCGGACCCGGCCCCCGGTCGGGGTCCAACGGTGGACATTGCCCCCAGGGACCAGTCGGCCGATTTTCGCAGGGTTCGCGGGCCGGGGTGGGGCGCGCGGA
>JANQSB010000444.1 GCA_028284295.1 Myxococcota bacterium
GCAGGCCGCCCCGTCGTCGACCGGGCAGGCCATCATGGCGGTGAGAGGCTCGGCGACCATCGGCGATGCGAGCACCTGCTCGGCGCTGATCGCCTTCTCGGCCTGCCGGTCGGCCCAGGGATTGTCGCGGGCGTGGTTCCAGTTCTTGGCGGCGATGCGGGCGAAGTGCTCCGGGCGCGTGCCCCGCTCGTGCATGCGACGCATGGCCCACAGCGCGAAGTAGGCGGCCGGCAGGATCACCGAGTCGACCGTGTCCCGACCCACGCCGCGACCGCCCTGCCCTCCCGCGGCCATCTCGCTCATCTTGTCGAAGCCGATCGCCATGGCGATGCGACAGCGCCCGCTGGAGACCGCCCAGGCGGCCTCGCGAAAGGCGGCCAGCCCCGTCGCCGAAGCGTTCTCGACGTGGGTGACCGGCAGACCCGTGAGCCCGAACTCCTTCATCACGCGCACGCCCAGCATCGGCTCCGGCGCCATGTAGCCGACCCACGCCTCGTCGACCTGCGACAGCCGGATGCCGGCGTCGGCCAGGGCCGCCAGGCCCGCTTCACGCGCGAGCTCGAGGTTCGATCGCTCCTTCCAGTGGCGGAAGCGCGTCATGCCCACACCCAGCACGCCCGCCGACTCGATCTTCATGCGGCGGCTCCTTCGGGAGCGAAGCGGAAGATGACCACCTCGTCGCCGTTCTCCTCTCGGCGCAGGGTCTCGAGCTCGAGCGAGAGCACCATGCCGATCGAGAGGTCCTCGCGCTCTCCCGCCAGCACGGCCTGGACGCGAGGCCCTTCCTCGAGGTCGACCTGGCCGACCCCGTAGCCACCCTTGTCGGCACGAAGCGCACCGAAGAGCGGCAGGTGCACCCAGGTGAAGGTGTAGAGGGTGCCGCGCGGACCCAGCAGGACGTCCTCGAGCCCGTCGTCGAGGCACGCTGCACACACGACGCGGCGGGGAAAGAAGCGCTCTCCGCACGAGGTGCATCGGCTGCCGAGCAGTCGCGGCGACTCGCCCGGCGACTCCGGAACGGTGAAGAAGCCCGGCTCGATGGGAACCCGTCTCGGCGCTTCGCTCACGTCCGCTCCGCCTCCGTCGATCGCCACCGCCGGGATCCTCCTCCGAACCAGGACCCGTAGACGACATACAGGAAATAGCATGGAGTCGGTCGCGCCGACGGAGCCCGGTGAGAAGTCCGGGCTAGGATTGGCGGGCGCCGAGCTCGCGTCCGCGGGCACGGACCGTCCAGGGAGCGACCCGACGTGGACTTCGCGTATCCGCCGGAAGCCGAGACCTTTCGCGGGGAGCTTCGCGCCTGGCTCGAAGCGAACCTCGAGCCTCGGTTCCGCGACCTGGGGCAGGGACTGTCGCTCGACCGCGAGGGGATCGAGCTGCTGCGGGAGTGGAACCGAAGGCTCGCGGAGGCGGGCTATGCGGCCATCCACTGGCCGGAGGCCTACGGGGGCCGCGACGCGGGCCTGCTCGAGCAGGTGGTCCTGGCGGAGGAGAACGACAGGGCCGGGGCGCCGCCCACCCTCAACCCGATCGGCCTCGCCAACATCGCGCCGGCGATCCTGCAACACGGTCGCGAAGACCAGAAGCGACGCTACCTGCCGCCCATGCAGCGCGGCGACGAGATCTGGAGCCAGGGCTTCTCGGAGCCCGGGGCCGGAAGCGACCTCGCCGGGCTCGAGACCCGCGCCGTCGACGAAGGCGACTGCTTCCGGGTGACCGGGCAGAAGGTCTGGAACTCCCTGGGCGAGTGGGCCGACTGGTGCCAGCTGCTGGTGCGCAGCGACCCCGACAAGCCGCGTCACGCGGGCATCAGCTGCCTGCTGCTCGACATGAAGCTCCCGGGCATCGAGGTTCGGCCCACCACCACGATCACGGGGGAGAGCGAGTTCGCGGAGATCTTCCTCGACGACGTGCGGGTCCCGAAGGACGCCCTGCTGGGCGAGCCCGACGGAGGCTGGGCGGTCGCGATGACGACGCTGACGAGCGAACGCGCGGGCGTCGCGACCCTGCATCTCGGGGTGAGTCGCCGCATCGCCCGCCTGGCCGAGACCGTCCGGGCCCGGTCGACTCCCGTCGGCCCCGTCGCACGCGAGAAGCTGGCGCGGCTCTACCTGCACGGGCGACTGCTCGAACGACTGTCGCAGCGCGCCCTCTCCGCCATCCTCAGCGGCCGGGCCGGGCCCGAGGGCAGCCTCGTCAAGCTGGTCTGGAGCGAGGTCGAGCAGGAGATCGGCGAGACCGCCGCCGAGCTGCTGGGACGCGAGGCGCTCGGCGGAGAGTGGGCACGGACACGCCTGGCCGCGCGCTCCTACTCGATCGCCGGCGGCACCACCCAGGTCAACAAGAACATCGTGGCCCAGCGGGTCCTCGGCCTGCCGCGGGATCGCTGACGGCATGGACTTCGAGTGGAGCGAAGAGCAGGCCCTGCTGCGCGAGTCGGTGGCGCGCTTCCTGTCCGACCGGGCCGACCTCGAGAGCGTCCGTCGCTGCTGGGGGGACGATACGGGGCTTGGCGACGGGGTCTGGGAGGGAATGTGCGAGCTCGGCCTGCCGGGGCTGCTCGTTCCCGAAGCCGAAGGCGGCACCGGGCTGGGGAGCCTCGAGATGGGCGTCGTGGCCGAAGAGCTGGGACGGGTCGTGCACCCGGGGCCGCTGGTCACCTCGGCGTTCGTCGCGACCCCCCTGCTCGCGGAGGTCGCCGACGAAGATGCGCGCTGGGAGTGGCTGCCCGGGCTCACGAGGGGCGAGCTGCGCGCGACCCTCGCGCTCGAGGCCCAGGTAGAGACCACGGGAGAGTCGCGACTGAGCGGCGAGCTGCCGCTCCTGCACGACGCCGCGGCCGCCGAGCTGTGGCTCGTTCCGGTCGGCAGCGGACCCGCGCTCGACCTCTTCGCGGTCGAGCGCGACGACCCGGGCGTGTCGCGCCGCCCGCTCGGGCAGGTCGACGGCTCGCGCCGCCTGTTCGCGGCGACCCTCGAGGACGCCCAGGCACGGCGCGTGGCGAGCGGATCCCAGGCCGCGGATGCGCTCGCGTCGGCCCGGGATCGCGCCTCTGTCTGCCTGACGGCCGACGCCGTGGGAGCCGCCGAGCGCGCGCTGCAGCTCGCCTGTGCGTACGCGCTCGAGCGCGAGCAGTTCGGACGTCCCATCGGGAGCTTCCAGTCGATCCAGCACCTGCTGGTGGACATGCTGAGCGACCTCGAGCAGGTACGCGCCGCCACCGTCCATGCGCTGTGGGCGCTCGACCAGCCCGACGTGCAGGAGCGCCGACTGGCGACCGCCGTCGCCCGGGCGGCCGCCAACGAGCGACTGCCGCGACTGGGCGCCAGCGCGATCCAGGTATTCGGAGGCATCGGGTTCACCTGGGAGAGCGACATCCACCTCTTCGACAAGCGGCTCTGTTCTGCGGCGTCCCTCGGCGAGCTCGCGGCGGTCACCCTCGAGCGACTGGCCGACGCCGTGCTGGGCGAGGCGAGCAAGAACGGCGGCGAAGCGCGGGGATCCGCCTGACGACCGGGCTACGGCTTCCAGATGGCCGGGGGTGCCGCCGGCCCGGCCGGGTACACGGCGTCGAGGTTCCGGACGCTGGTGACGCTCGCGATCACGAAGAGCACGCCGAGCAGTACGAGTCCCGCGCGCGCTGCCCGGCGCCAGGGCTCGCGATCGAAGACCTCGTACGCGAGCGCCGGCAGTAGCGTGAGAAGCACCGCCGCCCGCACCCCGAACGGGCTCACGCGGCCGAGCGTGACCTCGAAGATCGGAAGCACCCCCAGCAGCGCCACGACGGCGGTCGGAAGCAGACCGGGGCGCTCGAAGGTCTTCTGCAGGAAGGAAGCGGCCCCGATGACGAGCAGCGGGTACAAGGGGATGGGGTACCAGCCGTAGACGAGACCCACCGACCCGCACAGCGTCAGGAAGTAGACGCCCAAGGCCAGTCGGAGGTCGCGCAGATCTCGACCCGGCCCCGGAGCCAGGCCCACGATCGCGCCGAGCCACAGGAAGAGTCCCGTGAACGGGAACACGTGCTCGAGAACGATGCGTCCGTTCAGGATGATTCGGAAGGCGGTCTGGAGGCTCAGGGGCAGGCTGGCCTGAGAGCCCTGCACGCGGCGGAAGATCTCCCAGTCGTAGAACGCTCCGTATGCGAAGAAGAGCCCGAAGATCGCCAGACTGATCGTCGACGCGACGACCGCATCCCGCCAGCGCGACCGGGACACCAGCAGCAGCGCATTCACGACGACCAGGGCCAGTCCCAGCACCTTCGCGAGGCTGGCCAGGCCGGCCCCCACCGCCGCCGCCAACAGCCACCGACGCTTGCCGGAGTCGAGGTACTCGAGGCAGGCCCAGATGCACGCGAGCAGGAGCGCCGCGAGCAGGCTCTCGGCCTTCACGAGCCGGTTCGAGACGACGATGATCGGCGTGATCGCGTGCAGGGCGCTGGCCAGCAGCGCCAGCTCGGTCGACGCGAGTCGCCGCGCGACGACGAAGACGAGAGCGGTCGTCACGAGCGACAGCGCGATCGGCAGCAGACGCATGTGGGCGAGCTGGACCTCCCACATGCTCCGGGCGCCGCCGAGTGTCACCGCCGCCCCGGTCAGCAACGAGAAGAGCGGGGGATGGTCGAACCACGGCTCGACGATGAAGAAGCGACCGCCGCGCCACTCCTTCCAGAACCCGTTCTCGTAGTAGCGCTTGGAGACCAGGGTCCAGGCGCGGGGAACCCCCTCGTGGATCAGGGTGACGCCCGCGAAGGCGTGGAAGTACTCGTCGTAGGTCTCGAGGTCGCGGGGAACCTCGGTGTACTGGTGGACGCGCAGCAGCGCTCCCACGAGCAGCAGGGCGGCCAGAACCCAGGGGGCGCCACGATCGAGTCCGCGGCTGCGCCGCGTCGGAGCGGATTCGCCGGCCATGCAGGTCGGATTCTAGGTCGTCTTCCGCCTGCGGGACCCGAGCCGGGATAGCCGGGTCCCGCCCACTCAGGCTAAGGTGGCGCAGCCCTCCGGCCACGAGGTGACGGCCCCATGACACATCGCCGCACCGCAGGCAGCCTGGGTCGGAGCGACGCGGGCATCGCGCTCGGGCTCGGCATCCTCGCGGTCGCCTATCTCTCCCAGTGGCCCCAGAACCTCGGCCGTTCCGACGAGGCGCTCTTCCTGTATCACGCCCGCCTGGTCTTCGAGGGCGCCGTCCCCTACCGGGACTTCTTCGACTTCCATACGCCGCTGGCGAGCTACGCGATGGCCGCCGCGTTCGCACTCGGTGGGACGACGCTCGCGACGGCGAAGCTCGCAACGGCCGGGGTGCACGGGCTGACGGTGGCACTCGTCTTCGTTGCGGGACGGCGATTCGGAGGCGACGCGCGACTGTGCGCGGCCCTCGCGCTCGCGTTCCTGGCCCTCGGCCCCCCGTCGTGGCCCCATGCCAGCCCCCACTGGATAGCCACGCCGCTGGTCGTCGGCCTC
>JANQSB010000476.1 GCA_028284295.1 Myxococcota bacterium
GCCGGCGCAGCACCCGGGTCGCGAGGGCCGACAGACAACCGATCCACTCGCCCCAGGTCGCCCGGTCCGGCAGCAGCGCGAGCTCGTCCAGCAGGGGAAGCGCGAACGCGCGCAGGCTCGCCAGCGACTCGAGGCTGCGTACCCGCGCCAGGCTGGCCGGCGCGTCGGGATCGCCGATCTCCTCGATGTCGAGACGCAGCCGCTCCGCCAGCCCCTCGAGCCGTCGCTCCCACCGGTCGCGACCCCCGATGACCGCGGCCTCGACGAGCAGACGCTCCCAGTCGCGCGGGACCCGCAGCACGCCCGAGACCACCGGAGCGCTCTCCTCCGACGCGAACCCGGCCGCGGCGTCCGCCCCTTCGGCCTGACGTTCCTCGGCATAGAGCTGCTGATCGCGGGTCGCGGCGACCGCTGCCGAGAGCAGCTCCTCGTCCGGAGCCACCCAGCGCTCGGCCTCCGGCACCGGCGGCGGCGGCTCGCCATCGTCCCCCGCGGCGGGGAGCTCGCCCAGGGCCAGGTACTCCGCGAAGCGCCTCGCCGAGTAGTCTTCGGCGCGGCAGGCGAGCAGCGCCAGGAACGCGCGACCCGCCGGGTCCGGCCGCGTGGCGCCGCGCGCGAACCAGGACGGAATCCCGGCCCGATGCAGGGCCTCCTCCAGATGCGGCCGGTACTCCTCGACGGACCGCAGCAACACCGCCATGCGGTCGAAGGGCACACCGGCCCGGGCCCTGGCCTGAAGACGCCTTGCGATCTCGACGCATTCGCGACTCTCGCCCGGCGCCGACAGGACGTGGACGTCGTCGCCCAGGGGAGCCGGCTCCGGGGCATCCTCCTCGAACAGATGTCGCTGCAGCTTCCGGAGCGAGCCCGCGGGGTCGCCCTCCCCGCCCGGGGGCTCTTCCGCGGAAAGACCCAGGCGTTCGCCGAAGGCCGCCAGGGAGCGATCGTCACCGGCCGGGCACGTCGCCAGCAGCTCCGGCGCGCGCTCGCCGACACCCGCCATCAGATCGGTCTCCGCGGCCGTCTGCAGGGGCAGATCGAAGGCCAGCGTCGGCCGGTCGAGCCAGGCGTGACGGAAGCCCGGGTCGGCAACGCGCTCGGCGGCGCGCGCCAGGACACCCGGACGATCGATCAGCCCCGTCTCCGCGAGTGCCCGGTCGTAGCCAGCGGCGAGCGAAGCCAGGCCCGGGTCGAGCCTCTCCAGCTGCGCGGTCTCGAAGCGCGCCAGCCGGAGTTCTTCGAGTACCGACGCGACCGCGCGGGCAAAGGTCGGGCCCCGGGCGACCTCCGCGTAGCGTCCGAGGCGACCCGCGGCCGCGCTCTCCTCCACCACCCGCGCCACCACGGCGACCGATGCGAGCGACCCGATCGGTGCCAGCCCGTCGCGCGCGAGCTCGGCCGCCACCAGTGCGGCTGCCAGGCGTCCCGGGGTGGCCCGGTGCCAACCGAAGGCGGCCCCGCGGCGCAGCGCCGCCAGACGCAGGAGCTCGTCCGCGGCAGGGCCCGAGGGCGCCACCACCAGCACCTCCTCGGCCGGGGCGCGGGAGACGAGCCAGTCGACCGCCGCCGCCTGGCGGAGCGGGCCGATCGGCGAGCTGGAAAGGATGCGTGTCGTGGGACCCCCCTCTCGAGCTGCATTCTACTGGTGTCGCCTGTCGAAGGAGGTCACGCCGCGAAAGCGATCGTCGAAGTCGGCGCACCCCTGGGGAGCAGGTGTCCGCAGCCGTGCTCTCGCCCGGCCGGTCGTGGCTATGCTCGCGCCACGCGAGACCCCACCCGAACTGGAGCCCGCCATGAAGGCCGCCGTGCTGCGCGCGCGCAGCGTCATCGCTTTCGAGTGAGCGGGCTCGCGCGGCGCCTGGGTGCTGCCGCTCGGACGAAGGTGGCGACCTGCCTGGGTCTCGCGGCCGGTATCTGCGTGCCCTACTGGACCCTGCAGCACGTGGACGTCGGCTGGCCCGTGGAGGTTCCGGCCCTCGGGGTCGACGCGGCGATCCCCTTCGCGCCGGCATGGACGCCCGTCTACCTGTCTCTCGGCGTGCTGGTGCCGCTGGCTCCCTGGCTGTGCGGCGATCGCGAGTCGGTGCTCCGATACGCGCAGGGTCTGACGCTGCTCTGCGTCCCGAGCTTCCTGGTGTTCGCGCTGCTTCCGGCGGCCGGTCCCCGCCCCGAGGCGGACGCGGCGGTCCCCGCGCTCTACGCCTGGCTGGTGTCCGCAGACCGGCCGACGAACTCCCTGCCCTCGCTGCACGCCGGGCTCACCGTCTACTCGCTCCTCGTCATCGATACCGTCGCGGGCCGCAGTCTCCCCGGTGCCAGCCGCGTGGCAGGGTGGGCCCTCGGCGGCGCCTGGGGTGCCGGCATCCTGTTCTCGACCCTGGCCACCAAGCAGCACCAGGCGCTGGACCTGCCGCCGGGGATGGCGTTGGCGGCGGTCGCCTGGTGGCTGGCGTTCAGGGAGCGGAGCGGGCGGCCGCCCCCGAACGCCGCCGACTGAAGGCCAGCCCCAGGACACCCAGGCCGACGAGGGCTGCTGCGATCGACAGGTACTGGGCCGGCGTCCAGCCCGCGTAGCGGGCGTCGGACACCCGCAGCGCGTCGAGCACGAAGCGCACCGGGCCGTAGAGGGCGAAGAAGAGCCCGATGAAGAAGCCGTCCGGCCTGGGCCGCCGGCCCAGGAGCGCGAAGGCACCCGCCACGACCGAGACGTAGAGGAACTCGAGCAGCCCCAGGTCGAAGCGCGGCCCTTCCGGGAACTGGACGGCCAGCCAGTGGCTCGACTCCACGCCCGGATGGTCGTGCTGGAGCGCGCACCCCAGGCGCCCGACGGCCAGGGTGAAGGGCAGCGCGTAGATCAGAACGTCGAAGAAGCGGAGCATCTGCTCGCCGCTGACCTGCTTCGCCCGCATGACGAGGTAGAGGCCGAGGATGCCCCCCAGCATGCCTCCGAAGGACGAAAGGCTCCCCCACACCTCGAGCAGGACGAGCGGGTTCTCCGCGAGCTTCTCGGGCGTGTAGACGAGCACGTCGAAGACGTGGGCGCAGACCAGCCCCAGGCCGATCGCCCAGCCCACCAGCGAGGCTGCGGTGGCCCGCTCGATCCCGACCCGGGGCGCCCGCCGGATCGTGATCTGGAACTGCACCACCACCGCGACCACGACCAGGACGGTGAAGGCCTCGAGACGGTAGAAGCCGAGGTCGAGGACGGGGTGCGGGACGTAGGGGAACACGCGGAGACTCTACCCCGGGAGCGAAGGACCCGGCCCCAGAAAGGGCTGGAGCGCCCCGGCCTGCGGGCCGGGACGCTCCAGCGTTGCTTCTCTACGGTGCCAGCCGGCTCGGGCTAGTCCCGCTTGTTGCGGCGCCGGTACGCCCACATGAGGCCCGGCAGCACGAGCAGGAGCTCGGGACCGAAGCCGCAGTCGGGCGGGTTCGGAACCAGGCTCGGCGAGCAGGACAGGCTCTCGTCGCCGTCCTGCAGGCCCTCGAGGATCCAGTCGTTCAGGAGCTGCGGGTCGTTGTACTTCCCGTCTCCCTGCGCCTTGCCGCAATCCTCGACGCCGTTCATGGCCTTGTCGTGGCACCACAGGTTGAAGGTGGACTCGCCGAGCAGCGTCGAACCGTCCTGGGTGAAGATCTGCCAGGTGCTGTTCATGCCGTTCGCGCCGAGACCCGTGACCTCGATCGAGGTGCCCGGTGTCACGTCCATGTAGGTGCCGGCCAGCGTGCTCGTCCCGACATCACCCGTCCAGGCCTCGACCTTCACGGTTTCCGAGCCATTCCAGGTCATGGTCAGGCCGATGATCGGATCCGAGCAGGAGAAGGCTCCCTGCGGCGGAGCGGTCACATCGACGGTCACCTGGTCGACGCCCGGATCGCAGACGTCGCCGTTGATGTCGCCCGTGGCGGTGGCGACGTTCGTCGTGGTGCCGAAGAGCGTCGCGTTCTGGACGAAGGTCTGGGTCTCGCCCGACGCCAGGGTGACGCCGCTGACGATCTCGCCGAGCTCGCTGTCGTTGATCGCCACGTTGCCGACCGGGTCGGCGTTCGGGTTGGTGACCGCGTACTGGTACTGCACGTTGCCACCCAGCGAGATCGGACCGTCGTCGTCGCGGGTCATGCCGAAGACCACCCAGCTGCCGAAGCGATCGCCCAGGCTGAGGGGCTTGTAGCACGAAGTCTTGATCTGGACCTGCTGCGTCCCGCCCGCACCCGTGGTGTCGAAGAGCACGCGCCAGGGCAGATCGCCGTCCGAGTCGTCCGTGAAGGTCACGAGATCACCGAACTCGATGTCCACGTCGGGGATCGCCTCGACGCCCGGCTCGAGCACCGTGAGCGCCACCGGGTCTCCCGGATCGTCGACGCCCGAGCAGGTGCCGTATCCGTACTGCGAGTTCGAGACGGTGCAGCCTTCGCCGAGGAAGTCCCCGATGTAGACCAGGGTCAGCTCGGTCAGGTCACCCGTGCAGTGCGGTCCCTCGGGTGCCAGCGGAACCTCGCACTGGTCCTTGGGGCCATCGTCGCCATCGCCGAGCGCGACGCGGGTGCCGTACTTGGTGGTCATCTCGACCACCTTGAAGCTGCCGAACTCGTCACCGAGGGCCAGCGGCTCGTCGCACGAGATGTCGAACTCGAGCTTCTGCAGCACCCCCGACGAGTCCGTGATCAGGTACTTCTGGCTGCGGTGGCAGCCACCCCTGTAGGTCGCGCTGATCCGGATGCGGTCGCCGTCGTTGATCATGCTGGACGGCGAGATGTGCTGCTGCCACTTGTAGTAGCCCACGTACTGGATGCCGACGTTGGTCGCGCCGGTGGCGTCGCCATCGCACGAGGCCTCCCCGTTCTGCGGGTTCGGCAGCGGGTCCTGGCAGTCGCGACCGTTGTACTCCACCACGAAGTCCACGATCTTGCCGTCGCAGGGCGTACCGACGGGATCCCCGTCCACGGCGCAGACCGGCGGCGGCGGCGGACCGTTGCAGTCCACCACACCGCCCTCGGTGCTCTCGAAGCCGACGACCTTGAAGGCGCCGAACTGGTCACCGCACTCGAAGGCCTTCTCGCAGGAGGTGTTGATCTTCAGGTACTGCTTGCGCCACCAGTCGTCCTTCACCTTGAAGCGCGTCTTGTTGCCCAGCGTACCGGTGCTGCTGGTGAAAGTGACCTCGTCGCCGTGGTTCACGTTCTGGTTCGGGGTGATCTGCAGGTTCCCGTGCCAGTCGAGGGAGAAGATGTCGGCCGGATCCTTGATCTTCCGGCGGCCCCAGCACTTGAAGGAGCGACCCTGGTCGTTGTTCGAGCGCGAGCACTTGTCGCCCGTGAACTCGAGGGTCATGGAGATCATGTCGCCTTCGCACTGACCGAAGTCGGGCAGGCCCGGCTGGGTCACGCAGCAGGTCTTGTCGAGCTGGAGCTCGCACTCGAGCGGGTTGACCATCAGCGCGACGGTCGGTCCGCTGACCACCTTCTTCTGCAGGTTCGCGATGCCGCTGGGCCCGCAGTTGGTGGCGAGGGAGTTCGTGATCGAGACCTCGGCCACCGTCGCCAGGGGCACCTGGGCCTCGACGTCGACGGAGACGGTGCCCGTCCAGGTGTTGGCGCCGAAGTTCCCCGGCAGCGCGAAGGTGTCGGACGGGACGAAGGTGCCCGTGAAGGGGATCACCACCGGCGTGATCGGGCCGCTGGTCGTCTCGGTGACCGTCACGGTGCCCGACACCGCCGCGGTGGCGTTCGTGGACGGATCACCGAAGGGCGGGAACTGGGTCAGGATGGCGTCGCCCAGCTCCTGCAACGCCACGATCTGGATGTGCTGCCCGGGGGCGGCGACCAGGGTCGTCACCAGGGTCGACTCGGTCGTGTCCGAGGGGATGCCCGCGTTACACACCGAGGTGAAGGCCGTCGGGTTGAACTCGAGCGCGTTTCCCGTGCCGGCCAGGACCGGCGCTTCCCACAGCGGCTCGGGGTCGGCCGTCAGGGTGGTCTCGGTGACCTGCAGGAAGTCGACGTCGACTCCCAGGAAGTCGCCGTGGTTGACCGCCGCCAGCGCCGCCGGCGCAGTCAGGAGGCCGGCCAGTGCCAGGGCCGCGACGGAGGAGAGGACGAGCCTTGCGAGGGTGGGCTGCTGCACGGAGCGCTCCTTGAGCTACAGCTACGGACCGCCCCGGCTACCCACCGGCGCGGTCGTTTCCGCATTCCAGACATCTGGTCGAGCGGCGAGCCGTGGAACTCAGCGGTAGACGAGCCGGGCCAGCTTGCGGCCCTGCGGAGCTTCTCGTTCTACCCGGCGGCCCTCCCTGACCAACAACGAACTGTTTTTTGGGAGGGATGCGCTGCGGTCGCCCCTCCGAAAGAGCTTCTGCAGGAGCTAGCGGCGGCGGCCCATCAGGGCGGCTCCGAAGAGCCCGAGCCCGATCAGCGCGAGGCTCGTCGGTTCGGGCACTGTGATCGTCAGACCTTCGGCGACCTTCTTCTGGATGGTCGCCGTGGAAGTGCTGCCGATGTCCGTGGTCGCCTGGAGGAAGTTGTTCAGCTCGATCGACACGCGGGTCGCCTGGGGGTCCAGCGCGGTGATGTCGAAGACCTGCTGGAGCTTCCAGGTCTCGACCGGGCCGTCGGGCGGATTCGTGAAGGTCGCGCTCATGTTGATGGGCGTGTCGATCGAAGGGATCGCCACGCCGTTGGACTCGACCACGCGAACGAAGCCGCTCATGGCGACGAAGGCGCTCGCGTTGGGGTCCGGGCCGAGCAGGAACGAGTCGCCGAGCTCGGTAATGGTCACCGTGTCGATGAAGAACCCGACCGCCGTGGCCACGATGTCGAGCTGAAGGAACGAGTGCGTGATGTCCGAGTTCGCGAAGAGGGGATCGCCTGCACCGACGCCGTTCACCGACGTAGCCGTGAATGCCGTCGGGTTGAAGACGAGGTTGTCGGCGCCGCCGGACACGGGCTGCTCGAAGAGCGGCTCCGGGTCGGTCAGGTCGGTATTCGTCGTCTCCTGGATGGAGACGAAGTCCACGTTCGTCCCGTTGACGTCCGTGTGGGCGACGGTGGCCAGGGCCTGCCCCGGCGCGACGAGCGCGAGGGCACCGACCGACAGCAACAGAGCACGAGCTTGATTCATCATGAAATGCGACCTCTTCCCAGGGTCCGGAGCAAATCTGGATCAGCTTTGCGTCAAAGAGCTACGAGCTACGCGGAGCAACCCCCGCGATCCAAAGTCTGGCTGGTCCATTAGACAGCAATTTCCATTCCCACTGCAAGTGAAAACTCTGTGGAGACGGGAACTTCGGAATTTCGCGTGCTTACACGTCCGAACGTCGGTTGGCTCCCGCGGGGCACCGGGTGTCTTGTGAACGAGCCTGCCGAATGAGGGAAAACTCCTTCCCAGGTGTCGAATTCCGCCCTGGACAGGTCCGGGCATGACCCGGGGTCATGTCCGGTGCCGGCCGACTGCGAGCCGTTAGACTGGGCGCCACCCGCGCTGCCCGCATGCCCCGATTCCCGGGCCCCCGGGCCCACCGACGGAGACCCGCCGTGACCGACTCCACCCCGACCGACCCCCTCGCGCAGCTCATGCAGGGCGCGCCGATCCCCAGCACCGCGGACGAGATGCGCGCCCTGCTGGACGGGTTCGCCCCCATGCTGAACGGGGGCGCCCCGGAGGTGGGGGCGGTGCACGAGAAGGTGCCCGTCGAAGGCGCGGGGGACGGTGTCACGGCGGACGTCATCGTGCCGGATGGAGAAGGCCCCTTCCCGGTGCTCGTGTACCTGCACGGGGGCGGCTGGGTCTGCGGCAGCCCGACCACCCACGCCAAGCTCGGCCGGCGCTTCGCCGAGTCCGGACACCTGGTCTTCAACGTCGACTACCGACTGGCTCCGGAGCACCCGTTCCCGACCCCCTTCGAGGACTGTGTCCAGGCCATCCGATGGGCGAACGCGGTCGCCGAACACTACGGCGGTGACGCGTCGCGTCTGGCCGTGGGTGGCGACTCGGCGGGTGGCAACCTGTCGGCGGCGTCGGCCATCGCCCTGGCCGACGATCCGGAGGTGGACATCCGCGCGGCACTCCTCATCTACGGAGTCTTCGACTTCGCGAAGATGTCCGGCGACGACGCCATTGCGGAGATCCACGGCCAGCCCGAGCTCGCCGAGGCCGGCAGCCAGCTGATCGAGCTGATGGTCGGCTCCTACCTGGGTGCGGAGCGACCGGAGGAGCTGCTGCGGGACCCGCGTGTGAGCCCGATCCACGCGGCCGAGAAGCTGCCCCCCTGCCACGTCATGTGCGGCACTGCGGACCCGCTGATCGCCCAGGCGGCCGACCTGGTCGAGCGTCTTCGCGACGCGGGGGTCGAGCACGAGCACGTCGACGTGAGCGACATGCCGCACGGCTTCGTCCAGATGGAGTTCTTCCCCCAGGCGCGCAAGGCCATCGACGACATGACGGCCTTCCTGCGCAAGCACCTGGGCT
>JANQSB010000496.1 GCA_028284295.1 Myxococcota bacterium
CGAGCGGGGCGTGCATCCCGCCGACCTGGCCTTGGACCTGGGGCTCGCGAGCGACCTCGAGGCGCGCTTCCGCATCGCCATCATGAACACCGACGAGAAGGCGGTGGCCGAGCTGCTGCGCCACCCGGCCTCGATGCTCGGCCTGTCGGACGCGGGAGCCCACGCCAGCCAGCTGTGTGACGCCTGCGCGCCCACACACCTGCTGGGCCACTGGGTGCGCGACGAGGGCGTCCTGTCGGTCGAGGAGGCCGTGCGCCTGCTGACCTCCCGGTCCGCGGAGGTCTTCGGCATCCGGGACCGCGGCCGACTGGCCCCCGGACTGGCGGCGGACGTCACCGTGTTCGACCCGCAGACGGTCGCCTGCAGTCCGCTGCGTCGGGTGCACGACCTGCCGGCCGGCGCCGACCGCCTGGTGTCGGACGCGACGGGGATCACCGCCGTGATCGTCAACGGGACGGTGCTCCGGCAGGAGGGCAGGGACCTGCTCGACCCCGAAGGCCCGCTGCCGGGGAGCGTCCTGCGCGGCGGCACGGCCTGAAAACGAAGCGGCTGCCGGGCCGGCCCTCGCTCAGGTCTCGCGACCGCCCCTCGCCATCAGGATCTTGCCCGAGCGGACCAGCTCGGACATGCCGTAGGGACGCAGGAGCCCGATCAGGGCGTCGAGCTTCTCGCTCCCGCCGTAGACCCGCAGCATCACGCTATCGGTCGCGTAGTCGACCACCTTGGCGTTGAAGTGCTCGGCGATCTGCAGGACCTGGGTGCGGTCCTCGTCGTGCACCTCCAGCTTCACGAGGGCGATCTCGGTCTCGTAGGCGGCGTCTCCGGTGTGATCGATGGCGCGGACCACGTCCACCAGCTTGGCGAGCTGACGGATGATCTGGTCGAGCGTCGCCGGGTCGCCCGAGCAGGTGATCGTCATCCGGGAGAAGCCGCCGGCGGCCGCAGGACTGACGACCAGGCTCTCGATGTTGTAGCCCCTGCGCGCGAAGACGAGCGCGACGCGCACCAGCACGCCCGGGCGGTCGTGGACGAACAGCGAGATGGTGTGGCTGCCGAGCTTGTCGTCGATCGTCTCGGCGGCGGGCGGACTGATGATGGCTGCTGCGCTCATGGCTTCCTCACGGGTCGAATGGCTTCTTCACCCTCGCGAATCAGGTGCTGCCCGTCGGCTTCTGCATCGGGGCCTTCGGCTTCTCGATCAACATGTCCTTGACGGCCGCGCCTGCCGGGATCATCGGGAACACGTTGTCCTCCTTGACGACCTCGGCGACCACGACACAGGGGCCCTCGTCGTACTCGTGCGCGAGCGCGAGCACCCGGTCGACGTCGGCCGGTCGCTTGATGCGCCAGGCCTGCACGCCGAAGGCCTGAGCGAGCTTGACGAAGTCCGGGTTGCCCTCGAGATCCACGCCTGAGTAGCGGTTGTCGTAGAAGAGCTCCTGCCACTGGCGGACCATGCCCAGGTAGTTGTTGTTGATGATCAGGCACTTCACGGGCAGCTTGTGGTTCTGTGCGGTCGCCAGCTCGGCCTGGGTCATCTGGAAGCCACCGTCTCCGCACACCGCCCAGACCTCCTTCTCGGGCTGCCCGAACTGCGCGCCGATCGCCGCGGGGAAGCCGAAGCCCATGGTCCCGGCGCCGCCGGAGCTGATCCAGTTGCGGTTGCTGGTGGACAGACAGAACTGCGCGGCCCACATCTGGTGCTGGCCGACGTCGGTGGTGATGACGGCCTTGCCGCGGGTGAGGTCGTTCAGCCGGTCGAGCACGTGCTGGGCCCGTAGTCCGCCCTGCTTCGGGTACTTGAGGGGATAGCGCTGACGCCAGTCCTCGCACTGTGCGAGCCACGCCTCGCTGTCCGCCGGCTCGATCTGGGGCAGCAGGTCTTCGACCACCAGCCGGGCATCGCCCAGGATGGCGAGGTCGAGCGGGACCATCTTGTTGAACTCGGCCGGGTCCACGTCGACGTGGATCTTCACCGCGTCCACACAGAACTCGTCGAGCTTGCCGGTGATGCGATCGTCCCAGCGGGCGCCGATCGACATGATGAGGTCGCAGTCGACCACGGCCTTGTTGGCGTACGCAGTCCCGTGCATGCCCAGCATGCCCAGGTGGAGCGGATGGGTCTCGTCCGTCGCGCCCTTGCCGAGCAGGGTGTTCACCATGGGTGCGCGCAGCCGCTCGGCGAGCGACACGATGGCCTTCCCGGCGCCGGAGATCACCGCACCGTGTCCCACGTAGAGCAGTGGGCGCTTGGATGCCTTGAGGAGCTCGGCCGCCGCAGAGATGTCCTCGGGGTCGGCGCGGTTCGGCACCGTGTATCCGGGCAGCTCGACGTCGTCGACGAAGGGCGCGTCGCAGGGTCCCTGGGTCACGTCCTTCGGCAGGTCGATGAGCACCGGCCCCGGGCGTCCGCTCGACGCGATGTGGAACGCTTCCCGTGCCACCAGGGGAATCTCCTCGGCCCGCTTGACGAGGTAGCTGTGCTTGACGACCGGGTAGGTGATGCCGGTGACGTCGGCCTCCTGGAAGGCGTCCTTGCCGAGCATGGGACTGATCGTCTGTCCGCAGAGCACGATCATCGGCACCGAGTCCATCAGCGCGGTCAGCAGCCCCGTGACGGTATTCGTGGCGCCGGGCCCCGACGTCACCAGGACGACCCCCGGCTTGCCGGTCGCCCGCGCGTAGCCGTCCGCCATGTGGGACGCTCCCTGCTCGTGGCGCACCATGATCAGCTTGATGTTCGAGTCGACCAGGGCGTCGAAGAGGGGCATGGCCGCCCCGCCCGAGAGGCCGAAGATGTACTCGACTCCCTCTCGCTCGAGGCACTGGATCAGGCGTTCGGCACCGGTCGGGATCTGAACGGACATGTCAGGACTCCAGAAACGGCGGTTCGGGGCGAATCTTGCGGCAAAGAAGACCCTCGACCGCCATCTCGAATGAGCAACTTGTGCGGGATTGGCTCCACATTAACACCGATTCGACATTCGGCACTCGAAACATGCGAGTTTTTCGATCGAATCAGCCCTGATTGGCCATCGGGGCATCTGAACATTGCATCTGGAAGCTCATTTCGTGTCCGGAAGGTCTAGCCGATCTCCGAGTTGGACGTCTGAAGACACATCTGTACTCGACAGCCTGCGGTCCTGTCCCGCGGGAAAAGGCCCTTGCGGGGTGCTGCTGGGGCCGCGCTCCCGGGACGCCCGCAGAGTGATCGACCGGGATCACGAAGCCTGCGCGAGTGCGCCTGCGTTCGAGCTGCGTGCGCGACCGTCCGCGGTCGGCAGTGGCCAATCGGAACGCGCGCGGCCGCCGTCGTCGTCTCAATGACGGTGGCCGGGGTGCCGATCCAAGCGGTAACCTACCGCCGTCGATGCGCTTCGTGCGCAGGATGTGGGGAAGGGGGAACACCGGGCATGGCCTACCAAGCGGGGCGGGACTCGAAGCGGATGCGTTCACGGACCGGTCGCCTCCGTCGCGTGCTCATGATCCTGTGCCTGGCGCCGTTCGTTCTCGCCCAGCCTGCGTTCTCGAGCGAATTCGACGACGAGTACGATCCGACGGAGACGGGCAATCCGCTCCGGATCGTCGCCTACGTGCTGCATCCGGTCGGGGTGGTCCTGGACTACCTGATCTTCCGACCGGCCCACTGGCTCGGGAGCAAGGAGCCGATCAAGACCCTCGTCGGGAAGGAAGACTGACGGCATCCGGCGCGCGTCTGCGTCCCGCTCTCAAAGCGGGCCGCGCGCCGAGTGCGCGAGGGCAGGTGGGCAAGCGAGAACAGTGGGATCGAAGCGGTCTCGAAACGCGAGGTATGGTAATTGCATGTCTAAGGGCTCCAGGGCATGTGAGTCGAGTGGGTCGAGCGAGACGACCGCGACGGAACCCCAGGACGGGGCTGCCGACCCGGGTGCCGGGTTCGGGCCCTGTCGCCGTCTCCTCCTGCTCTGCCTCGCCGTGCTCGCTGCCACCCTGGGACTGACCGCGACGGGCTCTGCCGAGTCTCCGATGCTGCACGTGGATCGGATGACCTTCGTCGCCAGTCGCGGTGCGGCCAACGAGCTGGTCCTGACCGCAGACAAGGCCCGCTTCGACACGGACGGGGAGCGCGTCTTCCTCGACGTCGTCCACGCCGTCGTCGAGCCCGCCAGTGACTCCGGCAGCTTCGAGATCCGCTGCGACGAGGGCGAGCTGGACATCGCCACGAACGACTTCGAGGCGCGGGGCAATGTCCGGGGCCGGACCGACGGCTCCCGCGCCTTCCGGGCGCCCTGGGTCAAGTACGACCACGAGCAGGGGATGCTCTTCACCAATGCGCCGGTTCTCATCTCCGAGGACCTGATCACCTACCGCGGCGGGGGATTCCAGTACTTCGTCCGCGAACGACGCTTCAAGCTGCTCGGCGGAGCGAGTGTGGTGCAGCAGCCCGACGAGGCGGAGCAGCCGTGAGCCGTCGCCTTCCGCTCGCGCTGGGTCTCGTCGCCCTGCTCGGGGGAGCCCACCCCGCGGCGGCCGTGGTCGACGTGTCCGGCCCGCCTCTGGGCATCGCCGTCGTCCCATTCGCGAACGGGGGCGTGGATCCCGGATCCGCGCGTTCGCGCACGCGTGCGGACCGCTGGCCGGACGTCGCCGGCCTGCTGGCCGACGAGCTCTCGACCCTCTCGACGACCCGGGTGGTCGCCCCGCGCGAGTTGCGCCACGACG
>JANQSB010000505.1 GCA_028284295.1 Myxococcota bacterium
AGCTCGATCTCGAGTGCCGCCCGTGCGTCGAGTCGCCCGCCGCCGAAGCCCGGGTCGTGTCCCTCCGGTCCGAGGTCGAGAGAGGACTGTCGCAGGCGCCGCCGGATCTGCTCGTAGCCGAGGGACGGGTCCCGGGCCCGGAGCAGGGCGACCGTGCCTGCGACATGCGGGCTCGCCATCGAGGTGCCGGCAGAGCGGCTGTAGATCCCTTCGACCGCCCAGGCCTCTTCCTCGTCGGCAGACGCGCGCAGCGACAGGATGTTGCGGCGCGAGACCCGGATCTCCCTTCCCTCGGTGGGTCCGCCACCCGGTGCGCCCAGGTCCACCAGCCAGCCGTGGTTCGTGAAGCTCGGCGACGGCTCGTCGTCCTGCCCCGTCGAAGCGACGACGATCGTCTCGCGGAGATTCTCGGGGCTGTTCCAGACGACGTCTTCCCCCCGGTTGCCCGCGGAGGTGACGATGATGGCGCCCATCGCGTGCACGAGCGCGACGATCTCTTCCGCGAGCGGGTTCTCGGGACACGCCGGGCGGCACGACCAGCTGTTGTTGATGACCTGGGCCCCGTTCTCTGCCGCATAGAGGACCGCGCGCCACAGGTCCGAGTCGAGCCCCGGGCCGGAGGCGGGAAAGCCTTTGAGGGCCATGATGCGCGCTTCGGGAGCCACGCCCGCGATCCCGATGCCGTTCCCCGCGACCGCGGCGATGGTGCCAGCGACGTGGGTGCCGTGACCGCGCTCGTCCATCGGATCGGGGTCGCTGACGTCTCCGGGGTCGGTGTAGTTGCCGTTCCGGTCGGCGTCGACACTCGCCGCGAAGTCGAAGCCGTGGAAGTCGTCCGCGAAGCCGTTCCCGTCGTCGTCGAGGCCGTTCCTCTCGAAAGGGTCGACCCGGCCGTTGCCGTTCAGATCCTCGCCCGGGTGTACCCACATGTTGCCGGCGATGTCCGGATGCAGATAGTCGACTCCGGTATCGACGACGGCCACCACGACTCCCTCGCCGCGGGAAAGCTCCCAGGCCTCGGGTGCCCGGATCCGATGCCACCCCCACAGATCCTCGAAGTCCTGGCCCCAGGAGCCGCTGCTCGAGACGAAGGGGTCGTTCGGGAGTGCATCGAGCCTCTGCGGGTGGTCGGCCTGGACCCACTCGACGTGCGGATCCTCGCGATAGAGCGCGAGCGCCGTCTCGACCGGAGTGTCCGGCGGCAACGCGACGCGGTAGACGTTCGCCAGCTCGGGAACGCGAGTGGCCGTGGCCGGGGAGCGGAGTCGCCGCGACAGCCTGCGCCGCAGCAGCTGCCGCTCTTCCCGAAGCGGAAGGCCCGCACCCGAGCGGAACAGCGCCCGAACCCGGGTGGGTCGGATCTGCCCGTGCAGTCGGTCCAGCGAATCGGAGCGAGCCGTCGAGACCGTCTCGAAGCGACGGCCGGCCCGGAAGGTCCGCTCCGCGCACTCGTGCAGGGCGGAGCGTCCCTCGCTTCGGAACTTGACGATGACTGCCCGGCCCTCGGCGTTCCCGATCGCCGGGAACGCGACGAGCACGCTGCAGAAGAGCAGGCTCAGAAGGCCGATCGGCGACCCGCTCTTGGCGTGCCGAGGGACGGAGCCCTTCTGGCTCGCTCCGCGCGGAAGCCGACCCATCCGGGTCGACCTCCTAGTCGGTGTTCACGGAGACCGCGATCAGCGTCTTGTTCTCCGCGTCGAGTCGGGAGAGCAACACCGAAAGACGCCGTCCTTCCTTCGCCCCGCTCACCATCTTTCCCGTTCCGTTCGGCATCGCCTGCTCCTCGATGCCGACCCATCCCTGGTTCCGCAGGTCTCCTTCGACCCAGCTCGTTACCTCGTCGAGCCCGTCGCTCGTGCTGAAGACAGTCGTGAGGCGACTTCCACGGGTGTCCGAGACGTTCACCGTGCTTCCCGGGTAGACGGGACCGTCCTCGGGGTACGAGGCGGGTAGCTCGAGCTTCTCGGAGAGCTCGTCGTGGATCGTCTTCCGCTCCCGCTTGGGGGCCGGTGCGGGAGGCGCTGCTTCGGTGGGTGTCGTCGACTTCGCGGTGTCCCCGGCCGGGGCCTGGGACTCGTCGCCCCCGCAGGCAGTCGTCAGTGCGAGTGCGATGGTCCCGGCGCAGACGGCTGCCAGGCGCAGAGTCGAGGTCAGAGGTCTCACGGTCGTCGCCATCGGTTCGGATTCTCCTGAGCGGCCGGAGGCGCTCTCGCCGGGGCCGGATTCGAAGGAGCGCAGAGCGTATCCGCGTCCCGGAACGGGCGCCAGAACAGGCCAGCCCGTCGGATGACCGTGTGGAACCCGGGTGGCCCGGGTCGGTTCCCGGGACTCGTCCTGGAAGCGGCCGCGCTCCCAGGGGCAAGCCGAGCTCCGGTCCGCCCCAGAAAGCAAAACCGCCCCGGACCGAAGTCCGGGGCGGTTCGACTGGCTAGTGCGCTCTACAGGTTGCCTAGGCCTTGCGGCGACCCGAGATTGCGAGGCCCAGCAGGCCAAGGCCGATGAGAGCGGCAGTGGTCGGCTCGGGCACGAGATGGCCATTCAGCGTCACGCCGCCAGAGACCGCGACCTGGTCCTGGATCTGTGTGCCGGAGCCCACCGAGTTCGGGTTGACCTCGAGCACCATCGGGCCGATCGACATCGTCGGGAAGAGGTCGACCGTCTCGAACGGAGCCACGACGTGGAACACCATGCTGGCGATCCAGATGTTCAGGCCCGTAGACTGGGTTCCGAACTCGTCCGTGATGTTGGTCTCGGCGTAGTTGATGTTGATCTGCTCAGCACCCGGCGGGGGCGCGACCCAGGGCAGGAAGGCCGGCGTCTGCTGCGGGTACAAGGCCGTCGCAGGCGTCGGAGGCATTCCGCCAATGCCCGGCGTGTACAGGATGTACCCGGGCTGTGCACCCGTGGTCCCGAACGCCGTCGGCGGAGCAGGATGGATGATCGGCAGGGCCGCCGAGGCTGCGGCGTTGTACTGCAGCACCGAGGCGTCCGAGCTGATCACGCTCGTGGTGAACAGGTTGATCTCGAAGCCCGTTGCGTCGAAGAACACATCAACCGTGATCGTGTCGCTTACGTCGAAGGACGAGAGGCCGCCCGTCGAAGTCTGCCGGACCTGCATGTCGACGGCCCAGGCACTTGCGCTCGTCGCACTGAACAGCAGCAGCGCAACCGCAAGCAGGTTTAGAGTCAGAATCCGCATCCCAATTTTCTCCTTAATGGGTCTTTCCTGTTCGTGCACCAGCACAACTTGCAACTCAGTGACCCGCCGGGCACCCGCCCGGCGGGTCGGTAATCAGCTCCCGACTACGGGCAGGTGATCGTGCCCGCACACGCCAGGCCCGAGGGGCCCGGCGAGGCAATGGCCGCCGCGTCGGCGAGGACGCGCGACACGTCGAGGAGGCTCGCACCACCGTCGCAGTCGAAATCGAAGTTCGGATCCGAGGAGATCGCGGAAGCCGCCGCGAGCGTCGCGGACACGTCCAGGAGGCTCGTGCCCTGGTCGTTGTCGACGTCGGTGTCGCAGGGGTTTCCGTATCCGTCCTGGTCACCGTCCAGCTGCACCATCGTGCCGCCGTCGTAGCAGCCACCGGGCTGATCCTCGACGGGGCCGTTGTCGACCAGCGTGCAGTTGTCCGCGGAATCGACCAGGCCGTCTCCGTCAGAGTCCGGCTCGAGTCCCGCCATCGACGACATCGACAGACCGACGGCCAAGAGCCCGGCAACGCCAAGTACGATCAGATTTCTCATCATTTCTCCAACCTCTCCTTTGACATCGGTCCGATGTCCCTGAACTCGCGCTCACCTGAATCAACATGATGCCGACCGCGACGAGGCCTTGCGTCGGACTTGCTCTGGACCCTTTCTGCCTTCTCTGTCTCTCTGGCATGACCCATTTGACTTATCACCGCGTCGCGGAACCGGTCAAGCTGAATTTGATCGAACGAAACTACGGTCCGAGGGCCGTAGTGTGACAGCTTGTCGAACTCCCGTCCCCTGGAACCTTGTTGCCGATTTCACGCTCTACGTCGCTTCTTTTCTTCGCTCTTCTTCGCGCCCACCGCTTCGCCGAGGGGGACAACCCTGCGTCGCGGTGCGTGCGCAGAGTCAATGGCTGCAATGCACATGCCGACTATCGTTGGGGGTCCAAGTACCTGATTTAAAAGGAATCCGTGTCTTTCTCGACCCCCAGGTCGGGGAAGTTCTTTTCCCAATTTGGGAAAGCCGGCAGACCCCTTCGGGGAGCCGGGCGAGGCTCCTACTGCTGACCCTTCGGGGAGGGTGTCGCGTCCCTCCGGATCTCGTCGAGCGCGGGCTCGAGCAGCCCGTAGACCCGGCGGATGGGGTCCCCGAGCGCCTCCTCGAAGGCCTCCCGGCTGGGGCTCGGAACGGGTGTGCTCATCCGGATGACGAGCAGGGGCGGCGGACGCTCGAAGCGGCTTCGCTCCAGGCCCAGCAGGGCACGGAACGTCTCTGCGAGCAGTGGCTTCGCCCCTTCGTACCACTGCACCGCGAGTCTCCGCTGGAGCCCCTTCTCCAGCATCAGCGCCCTGACCTCCGGGCCGCCTTCCGCAAGCGGCAGGGTCTCGGCCGTCCGTACCCGCCAGCCACTGCCGGGTCGCTCGTTGGTGGGGCCGAGGGGAGTCGTCGCGCGCTCGCGCACGCTGCCGAGGCCGATGAACAAGTCGACGTCGCGTGAGCCGACGTCGTAGCGCCGGTGCAGGGACCGCCGGAAGGCCGTCCGGCCCATGAAGTAGCTGGTGTCCGGCGGGATGGCCTCCCACGCGAGCTCCGGCAGCGCGCGGTCGAGCGCCGCATTCAGGTCGGGTATCGGGTGCCGCGTCCGCTTCCACTCGGGAACGGTCACCGAGAGGACCAGCATCGCAGCGCCCACCGCGAAGAGCGGACCGAGTGCCCTGGGGTCTTCGCTTCCCTGCCGATTCCCATCGCGCCCGCGTCGCTCCGTCCCCTCGCCCGATCCGGGCGCGAATCGCTCGATCAGGCCGTCGAGCAGGTAGACGACGAGCAGACCGACGAGCAGGATGGCGATCCCCTGGACGCTGTGGATCGCCGCCAGCTCGGAGTGCGGGTTGAGCATCAGGGTCAGCACCCGCAACCCGTTGAGCGCGAAGGCCAGGGGCGGCGTCAGCAGGATCAGGACCGCCGCGTGCCAACCGCGCCGCTCGAACAGGTCGATGAGCAGGACCACCAGCATCGTCAGGGTCTCGGCCGAGCGCAGGCCGCTGCAGCCCTCGATCACCTGGAAGGCCTGGCTCGCACGCAGGACCTGGTCGCCGGAGACGAGAGCCGGAATCTGGAGCAGCCACAGCAGCCAGCCCGAGTACTCGGCGGTCCAGAGCCGGAGCTTCCACAGGAGCTCGACGACCAGCGGTGTCGGTATCGGGACGATGAAGGCCAGGAAGGCGATCGGGAGCCAGATCGCTCGCAGGCCAGCAGCCCCCCACCGGAGCAGGACGAGGCCGCTGGCATTGAAGAGAAGCGACAAGGCCTGCAGCTCGTCCGTGCGCGTGTATACCGCCCAGCCGTAGATGACGGCGCCGAGCGCGAAGCAGGCCCCGACGGCCCAGGCCGGCCCGGCTCGCGGCTCGAGCGCCTCGAGGCGAGGCCAGCGGCGGTAGAGCAGCCAGGCCGACAGCGCGATCACGATCAGGGGGGCGCGGTCGTTGGGCTCCATGAGCCAGTTCTCGACGGCGGCTTCGGTGGAGTAGCGCGTCCCGATGGTGAGGAGAT
>JANQSB010000529.1 GCA_028284295.1 Myxococcota bacterium
CCCGGCGAAGCCCGACCGAGCGGGAGCGCGGGCCGCCGGCGCTGCCGGCTCACCGGCCTCGGGCAAGCTCGATACCTCGCGCGGAGGCGGCGGCGCCGCCACGGCGGGCAGCGTCGGGGGCGCGACTTCGGCGGGAGGCTCCTCGACGGCGGGCACCTCGCCCCGAGGCCAGGCCTCCTCCTCCTCCGCGGCCTCCTCGACGAGGTCGGCGCCCACCCCGTAGCGAAGGGCCGGGTCGCTTCCGAGCTCGACCTCCTCGCGACTGCCAGCCGTCTCGGAATCGATGGCCGCGAGCTGCATCGGGTCCGCCGCCGAATCCGTGAACTGCGGATCGCGCTCGGGCTCCCAGGCGACCTCGTCGCTGCGCCCGACCAGGTGACCGACCACCAGCTCCGGCTCCTCCGACACGACTCCCGCCACCAGGCCGAGCGCGAAGCCTCCCGCGATCAGGACGGCCGCGCCGAGCAGGCTCGCCAACCAACCGGACTCCCCGTGCATCATCGTTCCCCCCCTCGAGCCCCGCGGGCTCACATCTGCTCCGGCGCCGAGAGGCCGAGCAGCCACAGTCCATTGGCCAAGACGATCTGCGCCCCCCGCATCAGCGCCAGCCGCGCCGCCGTCAGCTCGGCGTCCTCGGAGACGACCCGGTGGCGCTTGCCGTCCTGCACGTAGGGATTGAAGAGGCCCGCGAGCTCGCGCAGGTAGTAGGCGACGTGATGCGGCGCCCGGGCCCCCGCAGCTCGCGCGACCCGCTCCGGGAACTCGCCGAGCTTGCGAATCAGCTCGATCTCCTCCGGCAGGTCGAGGCGACCCGCGTCGAAGCCGGCAGCGTCCGGCAGCTCGACGCCCGCCTCGGCCGCCTTGCGAGCGATGCCGTGCGAGCGGGCGTGGGCGTACTGGACGTAGTAGGCGGGATTCTTCCGCCAGTTGCGGTCCTTCGCGAGATCGAGGTCGAAGTCGAGGTGGCCCTCGGCCTTGCGCTCCACCATGAAGAAGCGGAAGACGTCCGCGCCGACCTGCTCGACGAGCTCGTCGACGGTGAGGAAGTTGGCCCGGCGGGTCGACTGCTTGACCTTCTCGCCCCCGCTCGTGATCGTGACGAACTGGTGCATGACGATCTCGACGCGTTCGGCATCGCAACCCAGCAACCCGACCGCTGCCCGCACGAAGGGGAACTGCTCGACGTGGTCCGCCCCCTGCACGTCGATGATCGCGTCGAAACCGCGACGGAACTTGTCCCGGTGGTAGGCGATGTCGGGCAGGATGTAGGTCGGCTCGCCGCTGCTCCGGATCAGCACCCGATCGCGATCGAGCCCGAGTGCGGTGGCCTTGAACCAGACCGCACCCTCGGCCTCGTAGACGAAGCCGGCCTCGCGCATGGCGGACAGCACCTCGTCGAGCTGGCCGCCGTCGTAGAGCGACTTCTCGTTGAAGTACTCGTCGAAGTGGATGCCGATCGACTCGAGGGTGGCGCCGATCTCGGCGAAGATCACTTCCTTCGCAGTCGCCAGGAAGACACCCTCGGGCTCCGCGGCCGCCAGGCCGTCCCCCTGCTCGCCACGGATCTTCTCCGCGATCTCGCGCACGTACTCGCCCCGGTACCCGTCTCTGGGGAAGGCGACGGGCTTGCCGTCCCGCTCGTCCACCCAGGCGTTCTCGGGGTCTTCGAAGGCCGCCTCGGGCGGCGCTGCGGCCGCGCCCAGCAGCTCCAGGTAGCGGGCCTTGACGGACTGGCCCAGCACCCGCATCTGCCGTCCGCCGTCGTTGAAGTAGTACTCCCGGGTGACCTTCCAGCCGGTGCGCTCGAGCAGGCGGGCGATGCAATCTCCCAGGACGGCCTGACGACCGTGTCCGGTGGAGAGCGGACCGGTCGGGTTGGCCGAGACGAACTCGACCTGCACGCTGCGGCCCTGACCGAGCTCGCTGCCACCGAACTCGGCCCCCGCCTCGAGGATCCCGCGCAGCACGTCGCGCCAGCGGTCTTCGGCAAGCCACAGGTTGACGAAGCCCGGACCGGCGACTTCCGCACGCGCGACCAGGCCCCCTCCGTCACCGAGCGCCGCGACGAGGCGTTCCGCGATGTCCCGGGGTGCGGCACGCAGGCGCTTGGCGAGCTGCATGGCGGCATTGCAGGCGAAGTCGCCGTGCCCCTTCTGGCGGGGGACCTCGAGCTCGACCCGGGGAGGCGGTTCGCGATCTTCCGCCTCCGCGAGCAGGACGCCCACGGCCCGCTCCATCTCCAGGGCCAGCTTGTCTCGCACCTCGCTCATCTCGCCTCTTCTCGTCGATCGCGACCCGTCGAGGTCGCCGGTGGGTCTCCGCGCGAATCGTTCCGGAAGCGGACCACGATCTCGCCCGGCCGGGCCAGGCCCAGATCTTCCCGGATCGCCCGTTCCAGTGCGAAGGGCTGGCTCTCGAGGCCCTCGATCTGGGCTTCGAGCTCCGCCCTCCTCTCGGCCAGCACGGCCACCCGGGCACGGGCCTCCGCGACGTCGTCCCGCAAGCGGAACCACATCCGGACCCCCGAGTCGCCATCTGCGACTGCGATCCCGGCCACCGCTCCGAGCACGAGCGGCGCCAGCCAGGTGGTCTTCACGTCGTCCTCGGCCCCCCCAGACCCGGAATGGACGATCCGCGCCGTAGAGTACCGAAAACAAAGGCGTTTGGGAGTGGCCGGCGGCGATCCGGAGGAACCCTCGCGGGCTCCCGGGTCAGCTGCCCTGGGCCATCAGGCTACGGATGCGGGGCTCGTAGAGCGCCCACTCCCGCGGCCCCACATAGCGCTCCAGGATGCGCCCGTCGGCGTCCACCAGCAGCGATTCCGGGAAGCCCTGTGTCTGATAGAGCCGCGAGACCGACTGATCGGGATCGAGGGCGATCGGAAAGCTCACGCCCAGGCGGTCCCGGAAGCGGGCGACCTCGGCTGCGTCCTGGTCCACCGAGACCGCCACGAGCTGGAAGCCCTGGGGCGCCAGCGCCTGGTAGAGCCGCTCCATCGAGGGCATCTCGTCCTCGCAGGGCTTGCACCAGGTCGCCCAGAAGTTCACGAGCACCACCCGACCGCGCTGCTCCGACAGGACGAAAGGAGCGTCCCCTTCCAGCAGGGGCAGCTCGAAGTCGGGCGCAGATCCGCCCCGGCCGACGGGTGCCGGCACCTCACTGTCGCCCAGCCAGATCAGGCCGAGCGCGGCGATGAGCACCAGCGCGCCGACCGCCCACGAGAGAGCCGCATCCGGACGCCGGGGCGACGAGTCCGTGGAGTCCACCGACGCGCGCTCAGGCGTCTTCGACGAGCTCGATGATCGAGACCGGCGCGGCGTCGCCGACCCGATTGCCCACCTTGATGACGCGGGTGTAGCCGCCCGGACGGTCGCGGAAGCGCTCCGCGAGCTCGTCGAAGAGCTTCGCGGTCACCTCCTTGCTGCGGATCACCGAGAGCGCCTGGCGCCTGGCGTGCAGGTCGCCGCGCTTGCCCAGGGTGATCATCTTCTCGGCGTTGCTGCGCAGCTCCTTGGCCTTCGCGTCGGTGGTCTCGATGCGCTCGTGGTCCAGGAGCGAGGTCACCATGTTGCGCATCAGCGCCTTCCGGTGCGAGCTCGATCGGTTCAGCTTTCTGCCGCCCTTGCGGTGTCGCATGATCAGGCCTCGCGCTGCTCGCGCATCTTCTCCAGCTCCTGCCGCGCCGGCAGGTTGTCGATGGTCATGCCCAGCGAGAGCCCGAGACCGCCCAGGGTCTCCTTGATCTCGTTGAGCGACTTCCGTCCGAAGTTCTTCGTCTTGAGCATCTCCGCCTCGGTGCGCTGCACCAGCTCGCCGATGAAGCGGATGTTGGCGTTCTGGAGGCAGTTTGCCGAGCGCACGGAGAGCTCGAGCTCGTCGACCGACTTGAAGAGGTTCGGGTTGAGCGCCTCGGGCTCGTCCGCCAGGGGCTCGATGGTCTCGGTCGGCTCGTCGAAGTTGATGAAGATGGTCAGCTGTTCCTTGAGGATCTTCGCCGCGTAGGCGACCGCATCTGCGGGCGTCACGGCACCGTCGGTCCAGACCTCGAGATTCAGCCGGTCGAAGTTGGTCTCGCGACCGACGCGGGCCGGGGTGACCGTGTAGTTGATCCGCTTGATGGGCGAGAAGATCGAGTCGATCGGAACGCTCCCGATCGGCATGTCCTCGGTCTTGTTGTGCTCGGCCAGGCGATAGCCCTTGCCCCGTCCCACCGTCGCGTTCAGCTCGAAGTCGGCCTCGGGCCCCAGCGTGCAGATGTGGTGGTCGGGGTTCATGACCTCGACGGTCTGGTCGTCGGAGACCAGGTCGCCGGCGCGAACCACGCCCTCGCCCTTCTTGTGCACGGTCAGGGTCTTCGGCCCTTCCGCGTGCATCCGGAGCCGGACCTCCTTGAGGTTCAGAACGATCTCGGTCACGTCTTCCAGCACGCCCGGAATGGTCGAGAACTCGTGGAGCACGCCGTTGATGCGGACGCTGGTGATGGCGGCGCCCTGCAGCGACGAGAGAAGCACCCGACGCAGCGCGTTCCCGAGCGTGGTCCCGAAGCCCCGCTCGAGGGGCTCACAGGCGAAGCGCCCGTAGCTCTCGTTCAGGGTTTCGTCCTCGACCTCGAGGCGTCGCGGCCGGATGAAGTCCCGCCAGTTCTTTGCGATCAACTCTTCCTGCATGGAGTGGTCCCTCCTGGTGCTGGGGATGTGGGGTCGCGCCTCAGCGCGAGTAGAGCTCGACGATCAGCTGCTCGTCGATGGGAAGGGTGATGTCCTCCCGCATCGGCAGCTGCTTGACCGTCCCGGCGAAGTTGTCCTTGTCGATCTCGAGCCACTGCGGCAGCGATCGGCCCTCGAGGGTGTCGAGCGCCGCGGTGATCCGCTCGACCTTCTGCGAGCGCTCGCGCAGGCTGATCACCTGGCCGGGTCGCACCTGGATCGAGGGCGTGGCGGCCTTCTTCCCGTCGATCCGGAAGTGTCCGTGCTTGATCAGCTGGCGCGCCTCGTTTCGCGAAGTGGCGAAGCCCATCCGGAAGACGACGTTGTCCAGGCGCCGCTCGAGGAGGATGAGCAGGTTCTCGCCCGCGCGTCCCTTCATTCGCGAAGCCCGGTCGAAGGTGGTGCGGAACTGGTGCTCGAGGAGCCCGTACATCCGCTTCACCTTCTGCTTCTCGCGCAGCTGAACGCCGTAGTCGGAGAAGCGCGCCCGCCCCTGGCCGTGCATCCCCGGGGGGTAGGCTCGCTCCTCGACGGCGCACTTCTCGCTGAAGCAGCGGTCGCCCTTGAGGAAGAGCTTGGTGCCCTCTCGCCGACACAGTCGGCAGGCTGATCCCAGATATCGTGCCATGTCGCTTCCTTGTCCTTCTGCGGGCTCAGACGCGCCGGCGCTTCGGCGGTCGGCACCCGTTATGCGGAATGGGCGTCACGTCGCGGATCATCGTGATCCGCATGCCCGCGGCCTGCAGGGCCCGCAGTGCGGACTCGCGCCCGGCCCCCGGCCCCTTGACCACGACGCCCAGGGTGCGCACGCCGTGCTCCTGCGCCTTCTTCGCGGCTTCCTCGGCGGCCATCTGTGCGGCGTAGGGGGTCGCCTTTCGCGATCCCTTGAAGCCCTGCTGACCGGCGCTCGCCCACGAGACGGCGTTGCCACCCACGTCGGTGATCGTGATGATCGTGTTGTTGAAGGTCGACTGGATGTGCGCCACACCCGTCTGGATGTTCTTCTTGACCTTCTTCTTTCGAACGGTCTTCTTCGCTGCCATGTGGGGTCCTGTTCCTACTTCCCGGGCTTCTTCTTGCCGGCGATGGTCTTCTTGGGTCCCTTGCGGGTCCGCGCGTTGGTGTGCGTCCGCTGCCCTCGAACGGGGAGATTGCGGCGATGGCGCAGGCCCCGGTAGCAGCCGATGTCCATCAGCATCTTGACGTTCTGGTTGACCTCGCGGCGCAGGTCACCTTCGACCTTGTAGTCGCGCTCGATCACCTCACGGAGCTTGATCACCTCGGCCTCGCTCAGGTGGTCGGTCTTGGTGCCGCCCTCGACCCCCGCCCGATCGCAGATCTCCGTCGCCTTGCTGCGGCCGATGCCGTAGATGTAGGTCAGCGAGATCTCGATCCGCTTCTGCCGGGGCAGGTCGATGCCTGCGATTCTGGCCATGTGCTTCTCCTAGCTGGCGGCGCCCGCGCCGCTCTCCACCGGCCGGCCCTTCCCGGGCCGTCCGCCTAGCCCTGACGCTGCTTGTGCTTCGGGTTGTCGCAGATCACGCGGACGACGCCTCGGCGTCGGATGATCCGGCACTTGTCACACATCTTCCTGACGGATGATCGAACCTTCATGGTCTAGTGCGATCCTTCGACTCGCGTGAGGACCTCGGGGCCCTCGTCCGTGATGAGTACGGTGTGTTCGAAATGGGCCGAGAGCTCGCCGTCGGCCGTCACGGCCGTCCACTCGTCCTCGAGCATGCGTACGCCTTCGCTGCCCGCGTTCACCATGGGCTCGATGGCCAGCACCATGCCCGGGACCAGGCGCGGACCCCGACCGGGACGCCCGTAGTTCGGAATCTGGGGAGGCTCGTGCATCAGGCGCCCGATCCCGTGCCCCACGAACTGCCGCACCACCCCGTAGCCGGCGCTCTCGGCACAGGCCTGCACGGCGTGGCCGATGTCCGACAGGCGCTTGCCGGGCACCATCTGCTCGATCCCCTTGTAGAGCGCCTCGTGGGTGGTTTCCATCAGCTCTCGGGCTTCTTCGCTCACCTCGCCCACCGCGATGGTGCACGCCGAGTCCCCGTGGAAGCCCTCCTGGTGGATGCCGAAGTCGATGCTGAGCAGGTCGCCGTCCTGCAGCACGCGGCTTCCGGGAATGCCGTGAACGATCTCGTCGTTGACCGACACGCAGACCACGGCCGGATAGGGCGGCAGACCGCCGGGATCGTATCCGAGGAAGGACGACTCGAGGCCCCGCTTCTCGATCTCCTTGTGGGCAATCCGGTCCAGCTCGCCCGTCGTCACGCCGGGCTTCGCCGCCTCCCGCAGGACCAGCAGGATCTCCGCCACGTGGCGACCCGACTCCCGCATGGTCTCGACCTCGCGCCGCGTCTTGATGGGAATCCGCTGGCCGATCACGAGAGCGCCTCCTCGATCCGCCGACCCACCTCTTCGATGGTGCCGACGCCCGAGACCTCGACGACGAGGTCCTGCTGGCGGTAGTGGTCGAGCAGCGGAGCGGTCTTCTGCTCGTACTCCCGCATCCGCTTCCGGATCGATTCCTCGTTGTCGTCGGCGCGCCCTTCGATCTCGGCGCGCTTCAGGAGACGGGGGAGCACCTCCTCGACGTCCACGGTGAGGGCCAGGCAGCAGTCCAGCGGCCTCCCGAGCTCCTCCAGCAATGCGTCCAGGGCTTCGGCCTGGGCACGGGTGCGCGGGAAGCCGTCCAGGATGAAGCCGGGCTCGCAGTCCGCCTCGCCCAGGCGGTCCCGGGTGATGCCGATGACGATCTCGTCACTCACGAGCTGGCCCGCCTCCATCACGGCCTTGGCCTGGAGGCCCACCGGGGTCTCCGCGGCCACCGCGGCCCGCAGCATGTCGCCGGTGGAGATGTGGGGAACCCCGAAGCGCTCGCGGATCGCGGCCGCCTGGGTGCCCTTGCCGGCACCGGGTGCACCGAGCAACACGATTCGCCGACTCATCGCGCGAGCCTCCCCCGGATCCGCGTGCCCGCGGCGAGGCCTTCGTACTGCCTCGAAACCAGGTGCGACTCGATCTGCCCGACGGTGTCCAGAGCGACACTCACGCCGATGAGGAGCGCCGTGCCTCCGAAGTAGAACGGGAAGCCGAAGCGCTCGGACAGGATCACCGGCAGGATGCAGACCAGGGAGACGTAGACCGCACCGATCAGGGTGAGTCGGCTGAGCACGTGATCGATGTACTCCGCCGTCTTCTTGCCCGGACGGATTCCCGGGATGTAGCCGCCGAAACGCTTGATGTTCTCGGAGACGTCCACCGGGTTGATGATGATCGCCGTGTAGAAGTAACAGAAGAAGATGATCAGCAGGACGTAGACACCGTTGTAGAGGAAGCTGCCGGGGTTCAGGTAGGTGTCGATGAACTGCTGGATGGCGGGCGAGTCGCTGAACTGCCGGATGGTCAGGGGGAACATCAAGAGCGACGACGCGAAGATCGGGGGAATGACGCCGGCGGTGTTCACCCGCAGGGGGAAGTAGCTCATCCCGCCCTGGGTCACGCGTCGGCCCACGGCGCGCCGGGCGTGCTGGATGGGAATGCGCCGCTGGCTGCGCTCGACGAAGACCACGCCGCCCAGCACGGCGACCACCAGCAGCGCCAGCAGGATGGCCTCGAGCGGCGTGAACTGGTCGGTCCGGATCAGGTCCGCCATCTGGTTCAGGCCCGACGGGATGCGCACGATGATGCCGGCGAAGATGATCAGCGAGATCCCGTTTCCGATCCCGCGCTCGGTGACCTGCTCGCCCAGCCACATGATGAAGGCGGTGCCACAGGTCAGGGTGATCATGGTCGTGAGCCGAAAGCCCCAGCCCGGGTTGATGACCGCGCCGGTGCCGAACTGCCCGCCCTCGAGGGCGGTCGCGATCAGCAGACTCTGGAAGGCCGCCAGCACCACGGTCGCGTAGCGCGACCACTGGTTGATCTTCTTCTGGCCCTGTTCGCCCTCCTTCTTCAGCGCCTCCAGCTGCGGAATCACCACCGTCAGCAGCTGGAAGATGATGGTCGCGCTGATGTAGGGCATGATGCCCAGGGAGAAGACCGACAGCTGCTCCATCGCGCCGCCGGAGAAGAGGTTGAAGAGGCCGAAGACCGTCCCGGCCATCTGCTCGAAGAAGTCGCGGATCACCTGCGGATTGATGCCAGGCGTGACGATCACGCAGCCGACGCGATAGACGGCGAGCATGGCGAAGGTGAAGAGAATGCGATTCCGCAGCTCCTCGATCCTCGCGATGTTCTGCAGGCGTCCGAGCACCTAGACGAGCTCCACGCTTCCGCCGGCGGCCTCGACCTTCTGCCGCGCACCGGCGCTGATGCGGTTGACCTTCACGTTGAGCTTCCGGGGGCACTCCCCGTTGCCGAGGACCTTCACCTTCGCGCCACGGCCCTTGATGAGGCCGCGCTCGGCAAGGGCGGCGGCGTCCACCGTCGCGCCGTCTTCGAAGGCCGTCAGCGCCGAGACGTTCACGATCTCGACTTCCTTGCGGAAGTTGTTCGTGAACCCCTTCTTGGGCAGCCGCATGTTGAGCGGCATCTGGCCGCCCTCGAAGCCCTGGCGCACGGGATGCCCGGTGCCGCGCTTGCCCTGCCCCTTCACACCGTGCGTCGCCGTCTTCCCACGACCCGAGCCCGGGCCGCGCCCGAGCCGCTTGCGACCGCGCTTCGACCCCGGCTTCGGCGAAAGCCGATCGAGCATCGTCAGTCCTCCACCACCCGGATCAGGTGGCTCACCTTGTTGATCATCCCGCGGACCGAGGGGCTGTCCTCCACCTCCACGACCTGGTGCATCCGGCGGATGCCGAGGCCGCGCAGGGTCGCCCGCTGCCGCTGGTTGTATCCGATGGCGCTCTTCACCTGCTGCAGACGAATCCGCTTCTCGCCGCTCACGCCAGCCTCCGTCCCAGCTCGGCCAGCCGGGCCTCGGGCTCCTGGAGCTCCTGCAGGCCGGCCATCACCGCGTTGACGACGTTGCGGGGATTGTTGGTACCGAGGGTCTTCGTGAGGATGTCGCTCACGCCCGCCGTCTCGAGCACGGCACGCACCGGACCGCCGGCGATCACGCCGGTACCCGACGAGGCGGGCTTGAGCAGGACCCGGCCGGCCCCGAAGATGCCCAGCACCTCGTGCGGCAGGGTCCCGTCGATGATCGGGACGTGGATCAGCGAGCGACGGGCCCGCTCGACACCCTTGCGGATGGCCTCCGGCACCTCGCCCGCCTTTCCGAGGCCGACTCCCACCACCCCTTCGCCGTCGCCCACGACCACGAGCGCGCTGAAGGAGAAGCGGCGACCGCCCTTGACCACCTTCGCGACCCGGTTGATGTGGATCACCCGGTCCGAGAGCTCGTAGTCGTTGGGATTGATGTGAGAGGTCTGTACCAGATTTGACATGGCTAGAACTGCAGCCCCGCTTCGCGCGCCGCCTCGGCCAGTGCCTTGACGCGCCCGTGGAAGAGGAATCCGTTGCGATTGAAGACCACCTTCTCGATCTGCTTCTCGCGCGCCTTCTCGGCGATGGCCGCGCCGACCTTCTTCGCGGCCTCGATGTTTCCCGTCGCCCCGCCTCCGGCGACGCCCGCGCTGCGCGTCGAGACCGAACCCAGGGTGCGGCCGTCGGCGTCGATCAGCTGGGCGTAGATGTGCTTCGCGCTGCGGAAGACGGTCAGGCGCACGCGGTCACTCGAGTCTAGACTGCTGCGCACCCGACTCCTGCGCGCGCGCCACTTCCGTGCCTTTTCGTTCGACGACTTCTTCTTCATCTCTGTGTCCTGTGCCGCCGGGCGGATCAAGCCGCGCCGGTCTTGCCCACCTTGCGTCGCACCTGCTCGCCCGCGTAGCGGACCCCCTTGCCCTTGTAGGGCTCCGGCGGCCGCTTGCTTCGGATGTCTGCGGCGAACTGCCCGACCAGCTGCTTGTCGATGCCCTCCACCAGGAGATTCACGCCGTTGTCCACGGAGACCGAGAGGCCTTCGGGGATCGGCATCTCGACGGGATGCGAGTAGCCGAGCAGGAGATTCAGGGTCTTGCCCGAGACCTGGGCGCGATAGCCGACTCCCTGGATCTCGAGGCCCTTCTTGAAGCCCTCGGTCACGCCCGTCACGAGATTCGCGCAGAGCGCACGGGCCAGGCCGTGGAGCGAGCGGTTCTCTCGCGAGTCGTCCGGACGGGTGAACACGATCTGCCCGTCCCGCACCTCCATCGCGATCTGCTCGGGCAGCTTCGCACTCAGGGTCCCCTTCGGGCCCTTCACCTGCACGCCCTCGGCGCCGCTCTTCACCTCGACGCCGCTGGGCAGGGGGATCGGGAGCTTTCCAATACGGGACACGGCTACCAGACCTCGCAGATCACTTCACCGCCGACCTTCGCTTCGCGCGCGTCGCGGTCGCACATGACGCCCTTGGGGGTCGAGAGAACGGCCATGCCGAGCCCCTTTCGCACGAGCGGAACCTCGCCCGCCCCGACGTAGACCCGGCGCCCGGGTCGGCTCACACGCCGGATTCCGTCGACCATGGTGCGGCCGTCGTCGCGATAGCGGATGCCGATGCTCATCGTCGCGAAGCTCTCGCCGGGCTGGCTGCTCACCTCGCCCACGAAGCCCTCCTCCGAGAGCACCCGCGCCACGGCCATCTTCAGCTTCGAGGCGGCGCAGCTCGTGGTCTTGTGTCGGGCCGTCCCCGCGTTGCGAATGCGGGTCAGCAGGTCTCCGATCGGGTCGGTCATCATCTTCGTTCTTCCTCGTTCTTCTGCGCTAGCTCGCGAAGGGCATGCCGAGGTGGGCGAGCAGGGCCTTCGCCTCGGCGTCCGTCCTGGCCGAGGTCACGACCGTGATGTTGAGCCCCGAGACGCGCTCGACCGAGTCGTAGTCGATCTCGGGAAAGATGATCTGCTCTCGCACGCCCAGGGTGTAGTTTCCGCGACCGTCGAAGGACTTCGGGGAAACGCCCTTGAAGTCGCGCACCCGCGGAAGCGCGACGTTGAGCAGACGGTCCAGGAACTCCCAGCAGCGGGCGCGGCGCAGGGTCACCATGGCACCGATGGCCTGGCCCTCCCGGAGCTTGAAGTTCGAGACGCTCTTCTTCGCCCGACGAACGTTCGCCTTCTGCCCGGTGATCTGCGCGAGCTCCTCGGTGGCCCGCTCGAGCAGCTTCGGGTTCTGGGTCGCCTCGCCGACACCGATGTTCACGACGACCTTCTCCACGCGCGGCACCTGGTGGACGTTCTGGTAGGAGAACTCCCCCTGGAGCTTGGGCACGATCTCGCTTCGGTAGCGTTCGAGCAGCCGCGGAGTCATCACAGCACCTCCGGCGCGAGGGAGACGATCTTCATGTAGCCGCGACCGCGCAGCTCGCGCGCCACGGGCCCGAAGATGCGAGTCCCGATCACTTCCTTGTTGTTGTCGATGAGCACGGCGGCGTTCTCGTCGAAGCGGATGTAGGAGCCGTCCCGCCGGCCGATGTTCTTCTTCGTTCGCACCACGACCGCGCGCCGCACGTCGCCCTTCTTGACGCGTGCGTTCGGGATCGCTTCCGCGACCGCGACGACGATGACGTCGCCCACGGAAGCCTCCTTGCGCCGCGAACCCCCGAGCACCCGGATGCACTTGACCCGTCGTGCCCCCGAGTTGTCTGCGACGCTGAGTTTCGATTCAGCCCTGATCATCGTCCCGTTCCCCGACTAGACGCCCGTCGCCCGGACGACCGTCTCCTGGACCTTCCAGCGCTTGCGCTTCGAGAGCGGGCGGTGCTCGATGATCCGAACCCGGTCCCCGTTCTTGCAGTCGTTGGCTTCGTCGTGTGCCAGGAAGCGGCTGTAGCGCCGGACGTACTTCTTGTACTGCCGGTCCTTCACCAGGCGCTCCACACGCACCACGACGGTCTTGTCCATCTTGTCGCTGACCACTGTTCCAACCAGGATTCGCCGACGGCCTCTATCCTTCACTTCGCAGCCTCGCGCTTTTCGGTGAGCACACTCTCGACCCTCGCCACGTCCCGACGCAGCAGCTTGAGCTTCGCCGTGTCTTCCAGCTGACCGGTCGCATGCTTCACCTTCGCGTTGAAGAACTCGCTGCGGGCCTCCCGGGCCTTCTGCACGAGCTCCTCGATCTCCAGTTCTCTCAGCTCCCGCGCCTTCATTGCGCCGACTCCTCTCGGGCAACGAAGCGGGTGTGGACCGAGAGCTTGTGCGCAGCCAGGCGGAACGCCTCGCGTGCGATCGCCTCGTCGACACCCTCCATCTCGTAGAGCATCCGACCCGGCTTGACCGGGCACACCCACGCCTCGGGATTTCCCTTTCCCTTGCCCATCCGGGTCTCGGCCGGCTTCTTGCTGACCGGCTTCGCCGGGAAGATCCGGATCCACACCTTTCCGCCGCGCTTGACGTGGCGGGTCATCGCGATCCGGGCCGCCTCGATCTGGCGCGCGGTGATGAAGCCCGCGGAGGTCGCCTGCAGGCCGAAGTCACCGAAGGAGACCCGGTTGCCCCGATGCGACTTGCCGCGGTTGCGGCCCTTGAACATCTTCCGATGCTTGACTTTCTTCGGCTGGAGCATCTCTACCTCGCCGGATCCGCCTGCAGGTGCTGCCCGAGCGGCCCCTTGTGCAGGTCCTTGTCACCTACCTCGCCCTTGAACACCCAGCACTTCACGCCGATGATCCCGTAGGTGGTCTTCGCCTCCGCGAAGCCGTACTCGATGTCGGCCCGCAGGGTGTGCAGCGGGACGCGCCCGTCGCGGTACCACTCCCGGCGCCCCATCTCCGCGCCGCCCAGGCGTCCCGAGCACTGGATGCGAATGCCCTCGGCCCCGAACTTCATGGTCGAGATCATCGCCTTCTTCATGGCCCGCCGGAACGCGACGCGGCGCTCGAGCTGCAGTGCGATGTTCTCCGCGACCAGCTGGGCGTCCAGCTCGGCCTTGCGGATCTCCTTCACGTTGATGAACACGTCGCGGTCGGTGAACTGCTTCAGCTCCGCGCGCAGCACCTCGACCTCGGCGCCGCGCTTGCCGATCAGGATGCCCGGCCGCGCCGTGTGGATGTTCACGACCAGCTTGTCACCGGTCCGCTCGATCACGACCTTCGAGATCCCGGCGTGGAAGAGCTTCTTCTTGATGAACTTCCGCACCGCCACGTCTTCGTGGAGCTGCTCGGCGTAGTGCTTGTCGGCGAACCAGTTCGACTGCCACCCGTAGAGGGTGCCGAGCCGGAAACCGTAGGGATGGACCTTCTGACCCAAGGACGTTCTCCTGTTCTCTGCGCCTAGCGCTCGTCGAGCTCGACGGTGATGTGCGAGGTCCGTTTCTGGATCCAGGTGGCGCGGCCCTGCGCGCGCGGCCGGATCCGCCACATGCTCGGGCCTTCGTCGACGGAGACGCGCTTCACGACCAGGCGGTCGATGTCGATGCCGGCCTCCTGCTCGTCGTTCTTGTGCTCGGCATTCGCGACCGCCGAGCGCAGGAGCTTCGAGAAGGGAGCCGCGAAGCGCTTGTTGGAGAGGGAGAGCTGGTTGAGAGCTTCCTCCACCCCCATCCCCCGCACCGTGTCGACCACGAGCCGCGCCTTCTGCGCGCTGATCCGGTGATTGTGAAGCGCTGAGATGCCGGTTTCCGCCAAGCTTCGC
>JANQSB010000538.1 GCA_028284295.1 Myxococcota bacterium
GACCACGCGATCGCCGTACCCACCACGACCGGACCCACGGAGACCGGCAGGGTGCGGGGCCGGACCGCGAGCCACCAGGCCGCCGCGCTGCCGGGCCGCGGCAAGCCCGCCGCCGCGTGGGCCTCCACGGAGCCCGCGCTCACGGCCGCCAGGGGAAGCGGCCGAAGTCGGGCGCCCGCTTCTCGTTGTAGGCGTTGCGACCTTCCTGCGCCTCCTCGGTCATGTAGAAGAGCAGCGTCGAGTTGCCGGCGAGCTCCTGGATCCCCGCCTGACCGTCGAGCTCCGCGTTGAACGAGGACTTGAGCATCCGGATCGCCAGGGGGCTGTGCTGCAGCACGCCCTTCGCCCAGGCGACGCCCTCGCGCTCGAGCTCCTCCAGGGGAACCACCGCGTTCACGAGGCCCATGCGCTCGGCCTCGTGCGCATCGTACTGCCGGCAGAGGTACCAGATCTCGCGCGCTTTCTTCTGGCCCACGTGGCGCGCCAGATAGGAGGCCCCGAAGCCGCCGTCGAAGCTGCCGACCTTGGCTCCCGTCTGGCCGAAGCGCGCGTTGTCCGCGGCGATGGTGAGATCGCAGACCACGTGGAGCACGTGCCCACCACCGATCGCATAGCCGGCGACGAGGGCGATCACCGGCTTGGGGAGCGAACGGATCAGCTTCTGGAGATCCAGCACGTTGAGCCGGGGGACGCCGTCGCCTCCCACGTAGCCCGAGTCGCCCCGGACGCTCTGGTCCCCACCGGAGCAGAAGGCCTGGTCGCCCTGCCCCGTGAGCAGCACGCAGCCCACGTCCTGCATCTCGCGGACGCGATAGAAGGCGTCGATCAGCTCCGCGGTGGTCTCGGGTCGGAACGCGTTGCGAACCTGCGGGCGGCAGATCGTGATCTTGGCGATGCCCTCGCCGTCCGTCTCGAAGCGGATGTCCTGGTACTCGTGCAGCGGCTTCCAGGACGCCCCCGGGATCTGGATCGTCTCCGCGTCCTTCGTCTCGTTCTCGCTCATGTCGGATCTCCTGTGAATCGTGGGCCCAGGCGGGCCTCAGCGGGTGTGCATCTCGGACGGAGCGGCGTCGACTTCAGCGAAGAAGGCGCTCGCGATCTCCGAGAACGCGTCGGGGTCTTCGAGGTGGGCCGCGTGGCCGACTCCCTCGACGAGCTCGCAGCGCGCGTCGGGCAGCTGGTATCGCATGGCTTCTGCGAGTGCGACGAACTTCGCGTCCTTCGCGCCGGCCACCAGGCAGACCGGTCGACGGAGCGCACCGAGCCGATCGTGAAGCGGCGGCATCGAGCCCGTTCCCGTTCCGCGCAGACTCCCTGCGAGCCCTCTCGGGTTGCAGGTCATGCGCTGCGCGCGCGCCTCCGAGAGGAAGGCCGCACCCAGGGAGGACTGGGAGGCGAAGAGCGGGAGGCCCATCCAGTAGTCGACGAAGCGGGCGAGGCCCTCCTCCTCGATCTGGCGGGCCAGCTCCCGGTCGGCCTCGAGACGTCGCGCCCGGTCTCCTGCGTCGGCGATGCCCGGGCTGGCACCGACCGTGAGCAACGACGCGACCCGGTCCGGGTGGGCCACCGCCAGGGACAGCGCCACCCGGCCTCCCATCGAGTAGCCCAGGACGTGGACGCTGCGTCCCACGAAGGCGTCGATGGCGGCGGCAACGTGCCCGACGCAGGCCGACATCCCGTAGCAGGCCGGG
>JANQSB010000542.1 GCA_028284295.1 Myxococcota bacterium
GTCGCCGCGGGCGAGCCAGACGAGGCCCAGGTGGTTCTGGACCTCCGACGCCTCGGGAACCAGGCGGGCCGCCCGCTGCAGGTCCGCGAGCGCGCGATCGGTATCGCCCGCCTCGAGCGCGTGGGTGCCGCTCTGGTAGAGGCGAGCGCCACGCCAGCTCGCGCAGCCGGCGCTCGCGGCGACGATCCCGACCAGCACCCAGACGAGGGCTCGACGGGCGACCCCGCGAGGGCGCCCGGGCTTCGCGATCTCCGTTGAAGGCGTCATGCGGGCGTGTTAAGAATGGCGCATCCGGACAGCACCCGCGCGGCCGAACGAGGGGAGCGATGAGAGTGATCCAAGCCACCGAGCAGCGCCCCGTTCCTCGCCGGTAGACGGCCGTTCCACCTGACGACTCGTTCGTCAGCCCTGGTTTCGTCAGCCCTTTCGGTAGCTCGCCGGTAGCCCCCGCGAGCTCCGTCTCCGGCGCGTACCCGGCGAGGCCCGCACGACCCATGGGGTCGCGCACGACCCCCTCCCGCCACCCCGCACGGAGTTCCGGATCTCGCGATGAGCAGTCCCAGCCAACCGAGCCCCCCCGTCCCGCAAGGCGTCGGGGACAGCCCCGTCCCCGAGACGGGCAGCGCCCCGCCGGCCGTCCGGGAGCACGCGCCCGGCGGCTCGCGCGAGGTGATCGAGCTCGCCATCCCGGTGATGCTCACGCAGATCACCATGACGGCGATGGGCATCGTCGACTCGGCGATGGTCGGCACCCTGGGCGCCACCGAGCTGGGCGCGGTCGGCTTCGGGGGCATCTGGCTGTGGACCTTCGTGTGCTTCTTCGTCGGCACCACGACCGCCGTGCAGACCTTCGTCGCCCAGCGCTTCGGCGCCGGCGAGATGCTCGAGTGCGGCTCCTGGGCCTGGCAGGGGGTCTTCGCCGTGGTGCCCTTCGGGCTGCTCGCGAGCGTGGTGCTGTGGTTCGGCGCCGAGGCGGGCGTGCGACTGCTCGGCCCCTCGCCCGAGCTGCAGGGCTTCGCGTCCAGCTACGTGTCGGTGCGCTCCCTCGGAATGACGGGGCTCTTGTGCGCCACCGCCTTCGGCGCCTTCTTCCGCGGCATCGGCGACACGCGGACCCCGCTCTACGCGACACTCGTCGCGAACGGCGTGAACGTGGTGCTCGACTACGGGCTCATCTTCGGAAAGCTCGGCATGCCCGAGCTGGGCGTCACCGGTGCCGGCCTCGCGACGGCAGTCGCGGAGTGGACCTACGGCCTGTCGATGGCCTGGTGGTTCCTGCGACCGGCGCTGCGCGCCCGCCACGCGACCGAACCGGTGGCCCCCTCGATGGACCGCATCCGCCGGCTGCTGCGAACCGGCGCGCCCATCGGCGGACAGTGGTGGCTGGAGATGATCTCCTTCTCCGCCTTCACGACCTTCGTCGCGCGCATGGGAGACGCGTCGATGGCGGCCAGCCAGGCCTTCGTCGCCCTGCTCTCGATCTCCTTCATGCAGGCGATCGGGCTGTCGATCGCCGTCTCCACACTGGTGGGCCAGTACATCGGCGCCGAGGAGCCGCAGCACGCCGAACGGGCGTTCCGATCGGGCACCAAGCTCGCGGCCCTGCTGGCCGGCCTGATCGCCATCCTGTTCACCTCCGTGCCGGAGTTGCTGGTGGGGATCTTCACCGACGACCCCGAGGTCATCCGCCTGGGCCGACCCCTGATGTTCGTCGGAGCCCTGTTCCAGTTCTTCGACGCCTTCGCGATCATCGCGGACGGCGCCTTGCGCGGCGCGGGCGACACGCGCTGGCCCTTCGTGGTGCGACTGGTGCTGGCGTGGGGCGTCTTCGTGCCGGCGGCCTATACCGTCGGCATCGTTCTCGACGGCGGGCTCACCTGGGCCTGGGCGGCCGGAGGCATCCACGTGGTGCTGCTGGCCGCGGTGCTGATGTGGCGCTTCCGCTCGGGAGCCTGGCGACACATCGTCATCTGACGAGTCGGGGTCCGGCGCCCCGTCGCGGGAGCTTCCGGACAGCCGCTACAGGCCGCTGTGCGGCTGGGACTCGAGATCGGACGCGGCCGGCAGCTCGATGCGGGCGATCACCGGCAGGTGGTCCGAGGCGCGGCGCGACGCCGGCGTGTCGTGGCTCTCCACCGAGAGCAGCTTGGCGCGGTGGGTGTAGACCCGATCGAGGGCCAGCACCGGCGCCGCCGCCGGGAAGGTGGCGGGCCAGTCCCGGTTGTGGTGCCGCTCGAGCACGTCGTTCAGCTCCTGGGTCGCCTTGCAGCGACGCCAGGCGTTCATGTCACCGAGCAGCACCGAAGGGCCGGCCTGCAGCTGCGGATGCCGCAGCAGCGACTTGACCTGGCGTTGTCGGGTGCGGTCGACCAGGGAGAGGTGGGTGGCGACGACGCCCAGGTGGCCAGCCGGACTGTTGAACTGCACGGCCAGCGCACCGCGGCGCTCGATCTTGGAGAAGGAGATGTCGATCACCGAGATCGAGGTCATCGGGAAGCGCGACAGAATGGCGTTGCCCAGCTGGCCCCGGCGGTGCTGCCGGGTGACCGCGAAGGTGAGGTGCATGCCCAGGGCATCGGCGATCCCGGTCAGCGGGCAGTCGCCCTGGTCCGGTCGCAGCACCTCCTGGAGGGCGATGACGTCCGCGTCCAGCTCCGAGATGACGAAGCCCGCGCGGGCGGCGTCCGGCGCCCTGCGACCGTTGATGCCGGTCCAGCGATGGACGTTGTAGGTGGCGACCTTGAGGCGGGAACCCATGGGCTCTCCCGTCATCGGCCGTCGCGGCGTGTGAACCAAGGCCAAATACGGAACGTGCGGATGCACCGCGCGCTGCGCGTCCCGCGACGCCCGGCGGGCCTCGACCGCCTGGTCCCAGCGGGCGCGGGCCTTCTGGGAGCGCGCGCGGGCGCGCTCCATGCCCTCACGGCCCGCCTCGCGGACCCTTCGGGCGGCCTCGTTGCGGGCCTCCCGGCCGGGTCTCTTCTTTCTCGTTGCCAAGGCTCAGCCTTTCGGGGGGGACCGTCGGGACGGGGAACAGCTGGAACGGGCGCGCCAGGCCATGGTAGGCGCCGATCTCCGCCTGGCGACCTTCCGCAGCCGGAAGGCGCCCAGGCGGCAGGGCTGGCGGCACGGGAAAGGCACGGGAACGCCCCGGAACCACCGGCCGTCGCGTGCTGCCTGAAGAGAGAGGAGCCGGTCGGGTCCCGGAGGTTCCGGACCGCCGGCCGGATTCCCGTGACGAGCCGGCTGCCGGATCGCCTGCCCGCAGCTCGATTCCCCGGAGGGATCGGGCCTCTGGTGGATCTGACACCCCGGCAGCACGCAGGAGGGGCCCGGGAGTGCGCAGGCCCGCAGGGCTTTCGAGCTTTGGCCACAAGACCGGGCCGGACCGGGCCGATAAGGCGGGACGGACCCACGAGCGAGGCCCGCTGCAATGACGGCAGTGAATGGTGGCGATGGCAATGGCGCCGGTCCGGGGAGAAGACCGCGCAAGAAGGCGGCCTCCCTGCGGCCGGTGATCGACTCCGAGCCGGTACGCGAAGCGGCCCGCGCCCTGGTAGCCGCCGTGCGTGAAGAGCTGGCCGGACGCGAGCTCTCCGACGACGCCTACGAGAAGAGCCTCCGGCGCATCGGCCGCCAGCGCGGCCGACCGCTCCTCTATCCGATGATCGCCGGCTCGCGCGGGAAGGGCGCCCGGGTGTTCCTGGCCGACGGCACCCGCAAGCTCGACTTCATCGGCGGCATCGGCATGTACGGCTTCGGCCACGGGGACGACGACCTGCTCGAGACCGCCGTCGTGGCAGCGGCGGGCGACGTCGCCTTCCAGGGGCACCTGCTGCCCGGCCCCGAGTACCTGGGGCTCACCAGTGCGCTCCTCAAGCACGCGGGCCCGGACCTGAAGCACGCCTGGCTGTCGCTCTCGGGCGCCATGGCGAACGAGAATGCCCTCAAGATCATCCTGCAGAAGCACGCGCCGGCCGACCGCATCGTCGTGTTCGAGAACGCCTTCCACGGTCGCACCCTGGCGACCGCCGAGATGAGCGACCGACCGGCCTTCCGCCAGGGCCTGCCGCTGCGCGGCAATGTCCTGCAGGTTCCCTTCTACGAGCCGGAGCGCGAGGACAGCATCCTGCACAGCCTGTCCGTGCTGGACGATCACCTGCGCCGCTACCCCGGCCAGATCGCGGGCATGTGCTTCGAGATCGTCCAGGGCGAGGGAGGCTTCCGGACCGCACCCCGCGAGTTCTTCACGGCCCTGATGGAGCACTGCCGCAAGCACGAGATCGCCGTCTGGGTCGACGAGGTGCAGACCTTCGCGCGCACCGGCGAGCTGTACGCGTTCCGCACCTTCGAGCTCGAGAGCTGGGTGGACGTCGTCACCGTCGGCAAGATCCTCCAGGGCAGCGCCATGCTGTGCACCCGGGCCTACAACCCGAAGCCCGGCCTCGTGGCGGGCACCTACGCGGGCAGCACCGTCGGCATGGCGCTGGGGCAGCGCATCATCGAGCGCATGGAGGCGGAGGGCTACCTGGGCCTCGAGGGACGCGTGGCCGTTCTGGGCCGCCGCATCGAGAAGCGCTTCGAGTCGCTCGCGAAGCGCATGCCCAAGGCGGTCGGTCCGCGAAGCGGTATCGGCGCCATGCAGGCCTTCGTGCCCTGGGACGGTTCCCCGGAGATCGCGAAGACCGTGCTGCACGCGGCCTTCGAGGAGGGGCTGCTGCTGATGAACGCCGGCTCGGAGCCGACGAAGATCCGCATGCTGCCGCCCCTGAACACCACGGACGAAGAGCTCGAGGCCTGCTTCACGATGCTCGAGAAGGCCATGCGCCGCGTGGCCGAGGAGTGCGACCTGCCGTGCTAGATCGAGGCGGGGAGGTCTGACGTGCTGGTCCTGCGCCCCATCGAGATGCGCGACCTCGAGGACCTGGTGGTCCTGGCGGGCCAGCTCGACTCGATGAACCTGCCGAGCGACCCGGACTTCCTCGAGAAGCGCATCTTCGAGTCGCTGAAGAGCTTCGACACCGGACGCCGGGGCGGCGGCATCTACGTCTTCGTGCTCGAGGACCTGGCCGCCGAACGCTGCGTGGGCACCTCGATGATCCTCGCCAAGCACGGCGTTCCCGGGAGCCCCTACTACTGGTTCGAGCTCTCCACCGAGCAACGGCACAGCCAGGAGCTGGGCAAGCGCTTCACCCACACCAAGCTGCGGCTGCGCTCGACCGAGGACGGCCCCACCGAGATCGGCGGCCTGATCCTCGACCCCGCCTACCGTCGCAACCCCGAGAAGTGCGGCAAGGCCCTCTCCGTCGTGCGCTTCGCGTACATGTCCATGCACCCGGAACGCTTCGAACGCGAGGTGATCGCCGAGATGCTCTCGCCCTTCGAGGCGAGCGGCGAGAACCTGCTGTGGGAGGCCTTCGGCGCGCACTTTACGGGCATGAACTATCGCGAGGCCGACCACCTGTCGGCCCGCGACAAGCGCTTCATCGCGGACCTCTTCCCGCGCGACCCCGTCTACGCCACGCTCTTCCCCAAACGCGTCCAGGAGACCATCGGCCAGGCCAACGAGACCGCTCAGGCGGCGGTGCGGATCCTGGAGAAGGTCGGCTTCCACTACCTGAACCAGGTCGACCCCTTCGACGGCGGGCCCTACTACGGCGCCGCGCGCGACGCGATCTCCTCGGTGGCCGAGCGGCGCGAGCTGGTGCTGCCGGGCAGCGAGCCCGACAACCCCGACGACCTCGAAGGCGGGTCGCTCGCGCTGGTCTCCGCCGAAGGGCCCAGCGGCTTCCGCGCGACGGTGCTGGCGCTCGACGACGACGGCGCACCGCGGGTCCCCAAGGAATCGCGCGAGGCGCTGGGCGTGGCCGCCGGCGACCGCGTGACCGTGACGCCGCTGCCGTGAGGCGCTGGTGAGGGCCTGGTGATGGCGTCGGAAATGGACGAGCGACTGCGAAGCGTATCGCCCGCAGACCCGAGCGACGAGATCGGCACCTTTCCCGTCGCGGGGGCGGCCGACGTCGAGGACGCGGTGGCGCGTGCGCGAGCGGCCTTCCCGGCCTGGCGGGACGCCGGCTTCGTGGCGCGCGCGAAGGTCCTGGAACGCTTCCGCGACCGGGCCGCCGAGCGCGTCGACGAGCTCGCGGAGCTGATCGCGCGCGAGGTCGGCAAGGCCCTCTGGGACGCACGCGGCGAGGCCCGGCTGGTGCCCGCCAAGGTGGACGTCTCGCTGGGCGACGGCATGCGCCAGGTGGCCGAGATGCAGGCCGGGCCGGGTGCGCGTGCGACCTTCCACCCGCGCGGCGTGTTGGCCGTGCTGGGCCCCTTCAACTTCCCCGCCCACCTGCCCAACGGCCACATCGTCCCAGCCCTCGCCACGGGCAACACCGTGGTCTTCAAGCCCAGCGAGCTGTCTCCAGCGGTGGGCGCGTGGCTCGCCGAACGGCTGTGGGAGGCGGGCGTTCCGGAAGGCGTGGTGGAGATCGTGCAGGGCGGCGGCGAGACGGGAAGGGCGCTGGCGGTCCATCCCCGGGTCGACGGAGTCCTCTTCACCGGATCCTGGAGCACCGGACGCGCACTCAGCGAGGCGACCCTCGACCAGCCCGGCAAGCTGCTGGCTCTGGAGATGGGCGGCAAGAACGCCATCGTGGTTCTCGACGACGCCGACCTGGATGCCGCCGTCGCCGAGAGCGCCGTGTCCATCTGCGCCACCACCGGCCAGCGCTGCTCCTGCGCGAGCCGGATCTTCGTCGACCAGAAGCTCGTCGACCCGTTCGTCGACCGGCTGAGCGCCGTGCTGCACGGCGTGAAGATCGGCCTGCCCCTCGACGAGGGCACCTTCATGGGGCCGCTGGTTTCGAAGCGGGCCTTCGTGAAGGTGCACGAGTACGGCACCGCCGAAGCCATCGGAGAAGGCGAGCGCATCCTGCGCGTCGACCCCGGACTGCCCGCGCCCTTCGTCGGGCCGGGACTCGTCCGCTACCCGTCGAGCCAGCAGCGAAGCCCCTACCAGCGCGAGGAGATCTTCGGCCCGGAGGCCGCCGTCCACCCGATCGAAGGTCTCGAAGAGGGCATCGCGGCGGTGAACGACAGCGAGTACGGCCTGGTGGCCTCGGTGTTCACCCGCGATCGCGCGCGCTACGAGCACGCCGTCGGACGCATCCGCACGGGGCTCCTCAACTGGAACAAGGGCACCATCGGAGCCAGCGGCAAGCTGCCCTTCGGCGGCCTCGGCAAGAGCGGCAACGACCGGCCGGCCGGCGTCAGCGCCAGCGTCTACTGCACGACCCCGCAGTCGCACCTGGAATCCGAGGCGGACGCCTTCGACCCCGAGGCCCTGCCGCCCGGGATGCCGCGCCCGTGAGCACCGAGAGGCCCGAGAGGTCCCGCGACGCCACCGCGACGCGCACCGTCCTGATGGGCGACCCCGCACACTTCCAGGTCCAGGGCGGAGCCAACCCCCACACCCGGACGCGCTGGGGCACCCGTCGCCAGGTGGACCGAAGGCTCGCCGTCCAGCAGTGGCGCGTGCTGAAGGCCACCCTCGAAGATCTCGGCGTGCGCGTCCTCGTGGTGCCGCCCGACCCCGCCTGCCCCGGACTCGTCTACCCCGCGAACGCCGGCTTCCAGAGCGACGTCGACACGCCCGCGCCCAGGAGCGAGAAGACCTTCACCCTGGCGAATCTCCTGCCGACCCGGGCCGCCGAGAAGCCCCACTACCGCGCCGTCCTGGCCGAGGCCGGCTTCCCCACCGCCGAAGTCGACGAGCGCTACCGCTTCGAGGGCGAGGCCGACTTCTTCCCGGCGGGCGACGTCTACCTGCTCACCCACGGCCGCATCGAGCGACAGCGCTTCGTCCCCGCCTTCGCGATCCCACCGTGGAAGCGCGTCTACGGCTTCCGAACCGACGTCGAGGTCGAAGAGGTGCTGGCCGCCTGCGTGGCCCCCAAGCCCGTCCTGCGAGTCGCCCTCACCCTCGAGGCCCACTACCACGGCGACACCGCCCTGTGCGCCTTCGGCCCCGGAAGACGCTTCCTGCTCGGCTACCGCCAGGCCATCGACCCTGGAGACTGGAAGCTCCTCGAAGACCGCTTCGGCGCGGACCTCGTCCAGCTCACCGAGCGAGACGCCAAGCGCTACGCCGCCAACGCCTTCACACTGGATCAGGACGGCGACTGCAGCCTGATCCTCCCCGCCGGCGTCTCCGACCACCTCCTCGAGCAGGTCGCCCAGCGAGGCGTCCGCCCGATCACCGTCGACGTCTCCGAGTTCCTGAAGAAGGGAGGAGGAAGCGTGAAGTGCATGATCGGGGATCTTGGATGTGTCTCCGAAGGGCCGTCTTCGTAAACGGTCATGTCCTCTCCCGATTCACCGACGGGACTCCACCGCCCACCTCCCTGGATCGAGCAGGGGCCGTGGTAGGGCCGTGCGGGGCCGCCGAGAGCGCGTCGGAGTAGCCCGCGGACTCCGTCGGGAGGTAGTGCGCGTAGGTGTCGAGGAGGACCTTCGCGGTAGTCCAGCCTCCCTGCTCCTGGATCCACTTGATGGGCGTGCCCCGGGCCATGTGCAGACTCGCCCAGGTGTGCCGGAGACAGTGGGGCGAGTAGAGGCGCCCCTTCCCCAAGGCGGTCGCGACGAAGGACATTGAGGGCCATCTCGATCGACCTGGTACTCCGGGACCTCCCGACGTCTAGACAGTGGTCGTAGAACGCCTGAACCTCCCCTAGGCCGATCTTCGGCACGTCCATGTCCCCGAAGTACGGCTTCAGGTGGACATCGACCTGGAGGCGCGCCGTGCCGTAGGCAACCCTGCCGGTCATCGCCCTCTCGACAGGCAGCTCGATCTCCCGTCGGAGCCAGTTCTCGGCGAATTCGGCGAATGGGACGGTCACGGGCTCTCGGGCAGGTACGGGTTCGAACGTCACGAGGCTGGCACCGCTCTCGCCTCCCACCCTGAGGCCATGTTCCGCCGCGAGACCGACCGGGTAGTGCAGGCCTCGTTAGGTCACACGTCCCTCGACGTTGGTGCTGACAAGATCGCGAGGACTGCTCACGCAGCCCTATCCTTGCTCGGCGATCTGCGGCGGCACACAGGTCGGCCGATTTCGCTTGCATGGTCTCCGGGTGCAGTCCGTGGCACGAAGGCGATCGAGGTCTACCCCGCGGCAACCTTGAAGGCTCACGGCCTTCGTCACGTTGGCTACAGGGGCGGGACAGGCACAGCGAGCGAAGGGAGATTCTGACGAAGCTCAGGGGGCTGCTTGAACTTGGGGCGGGCGTCGGACTCGCGGAGGATGACGACGACGTGCTCGATGCGATCGTATGCTTGCTGGCCGCGCAGGACTTCCTGAATGGCGCTAGCACGTCGCCGGCAGATCCTGCGCTCGCCCGCCACGAAGGCTGGATCTGGTTTCGTCAGAACAGCGCGCGGTAGGCTGGTTCAGGTTGCGCCAGGCATCGAGCCAGACAGCGCCGCCACTGAAGTTCGACTCAACGAGCGATTGGGCCTCTAGATCGCCCAAGACACCCGTTCCGCGATCCGGACCGAATCTCAAGCGAGTCATATGGCCCCACGCACCACGCGGGTCCATTGGCTCAGAAGGGGGACCACCCCCGACCAGTCCGCGGTAACTTTGCCAGCATGCGCGGCCACCGAGTGGGCCGATTGCCCCTCAGCAGATCATCGGTGGCGCCGCAGCGGGACATCTGCAGCCAAGGGGGGAGCACGCGATGGAGTGCGGCGAAGGGGCGGTCGAACTCGCATCCCCGCACGATCCCGCGCTGATTGAGAGCTGGTTTCCATACCGAGAGTTGTCGCTCATTGCCCGAGCGGATCGAAGGGCTCGAGATCCAAAGTACGCCGCGCACCTATGGTGGGCTCGGAGGCCCGCGGGTGTCTTCAGAGCAATTCTGCTCGCGAGCGGTCTCGCGGACGGCACTGACCCCCAGGCGTTCTGGGAGCGCTTCGAGAGCCCTGCGCCCACCCTGGATGGCCTCCGCGTCGAAGATCCCTTCGGCGGCGGCGGCACAACAGCCCTGGAAGCGTCGCGCTTGGGCGCGACCGCAATCGCCTCCGACGTGGACCCGCTGGCAGTCGAGATCATCGGGCACCAGCTAGCGCTGATCGCCCGCGAAGAACTCACCAAGCATGGTGAGGCCCTTATCGCGCACTTGCGCAAGCGAGTGGGCGATCTGTTTCCGGCGTCAGAGGATGATTGGGTCCCTCTTCACTACTTCCACCTGCGAGCCGTCTCCTGCAACCACTGCGGCGAGGAGTCTCATCTGTACCGCGATCTTGTGATCGCCCGCGACCACAAGCGCGTCGGCTCTGTCGTCCGCACGTCAGGTCTAACCGCGTTCTGCCCCGAGTGTTTCCGGGTGCACAATCTCCGCTCACCGGATCGAAAGCAACTGCGTTGTTGCGGACGCGTCCACTCTCTCTACAAGGGAACTTACCGCGGGCAGTCCTTTACCTGTCCGAGCTGCAATAGTAGGTCGACTCACCGACAGCTGCAGACGGGATCCGCGCCAAGGCTCCTGATCGCCGTCGAGGAGACGGCGCGAGAGCAGAGATCTGGCCGGCGCATCCGCGAGCCCAACGCCGACGACCAGCTCGCTGCGACCCGTGCTGCGGGACGCCTACGAAGTAGATCGAACAACCTCGACATACCACAGCAGAGTTTCGATCCGGAACGCACCGACGAGCGGCCCATTAGCTACGGGGTCAAGCTCTACAAGGACGCCTTCAGCGATCGCCAGCTTCTGCTCTTCGGCCATGCCTTCTCGTGGCTACGCGGACAGTCACTTGATGCGACCACGCGCCGCGCCCTCACGCTTGGGGTCTCTAACGCACTCGCATCCAACAACCTGCTGTGCGGGTATGCGCGGGACTACGGACGCCTATCTTCGCTCTTCAGCGTCCGAGGCTACTCACTGCCCGCGCTCTCAGTCGAGCTGAATCCCCTACACCCCTTTGCGGGCCGTGGGACGCTGGTTCGGACCATGGATCGGATCTACAGATCGGCGGACGAGGAGGTCACAAGGAACACCTGGGACGTCTCCACAAACTCCGCAAAGAAGACGCGGCTGACCTTCGACAGGACCGGGTGCAAGAGCCAAGCCGTCCGTGGGCCAGCCAACCGTCCCCGTAACGGAGCGCTCCGCTCAGATCTCTGCATCTTCGATCCGCCGTACTTTGACTACATAGCCTACAACGAACTCTCGGAGTTCTACCGAGCTTGGCACCGGTTCCCCGCGCTCGCAGGCATACCGCTCATGCCCGTGCCAGGGGACGAGGTGCAGTCGTTTGCTCGTCACATGGCCAAGTGCCTCAAAAGCATGTCTCGCAGGCAGGCGGCAGGACGTCCAATGGTCTTCACGTTCCATTCGTCCTCAGCAGATGCATGGAAGGCAGTCGGCGCGGCGCTCGACCAAGCGGACATGTATGTCACTGCCCTGTGGCCCGTCAAGACTGACACCCATATGGGCCATCACTCCCACGACGGAAACTGCGAGTGGGACTTGGTAATCGCCTGCCGCCCCCGCGTAGAGGCCCGCCCTGCCAGATGCCCCATCACCGCTAATGCCTGGTTCTCCCAGCTTGGGTCGATCGGAATCGGCGCAAGCGATCGGGAAGGCATGAGGCTTGCGGTCGAGATGGCTGAAATGCGATTCGGAACCATGTAGGGGGAAGAACGCGTGAATGCAGAAGAACGCAAAGCACTGATCGATGCGCGCGCGAAGAAGATTGAGGATCGCCTCGAGCGGATCTGGGCCCGGGATGCTTGGCGGGACTTCGAAGTCTGGGAAGTACCAGTCGAGGCGCTCCTACTGAACATCGACAACCGGCGCTTCGCAGCCGAGAGAAGACTCTTCGAGGACCTCCTCAAGAGGCCCATCGACCCAGAGAACTCTCCGGAGGACGAAGAGTCCGTCATGTCGATCCTCCTCGACACTAGCCACCGCGTTGACGACGACAAGATCACAGGCAGACCAAGCAAGGACACTCTAATGCTGGAACGGGATTGGACAGCCCGGAAGCAAGAGAGTCCGATTTGGATACGACCGGACGGAACGGTCCACAATGGGAATAGGCGTCTAGCCCTGGTCAAGCGCCTTCAGCTCGAGGCGGGAAAGGAAGGGGCGACATTCCTCGACGCACTGATCCTCGATCCGGCGGAGATCGACGAGCAGACACTCTTCGAGATGGAGCAGCGCGAGCAGCTGACCGAGAACCTCAAGGTCCGATACACAGACATCAACCTACTCCTCGCCCTACGCGACGCGGCGAACGCAGAGGGAATCGACTGGAACGATTCCGACTCGATGAGAGCCGTAGCGGGACGACTCCAGCATGCAGCCGGAGGCGATGCAAACTACGCGCTGATCCAGCTAAACGCGATCAAGTATATGGACGCCTTCCTCGAAGATTCCGACAGCCCCCGCGAGTACCAGAAGGTGCTCCGGATGGTCGAGTCGTTTCGAGACATCGGAAAGACCATGTCAATGATGGAGTCCGAGTATGAGGACGATGCTCCCGACATGCTGCGCTTGTTGTTCTCTGCCGCTCGAGCAAGGAGCCGCTACGGCGAGATCCGAGACCTAAAGAAGCTGTTTCGAGTCGACCGCAGAAGGTTCGAAGAGCTTGTGCGGCGGATCGACGAAGCCGAAGCGGATTGGATTGACAGCGGGGCGAAGATCGCAGACCCGGACGTGTCTGCTACTGACCCAGAGACAGACGATGACGATGCAGACGAGGAGGACGACGAAGCGCCCGGGCCCAACGTCCCCGGATATCCGAAAGACCAAGTCCGAACGGCTATCAAGGACTCGATAGACAGCCTCAACGCCTCCGACCTTGCCCCGGCTTCGGCGCTCGAGCAAGCACTAAACCGGCTGGCGGCACTTACGGACGAGCGTGCGCTACTTGCCGATGCGCTCGACTCCGACAAACGAGATGAAGTGGTCGCGCTTGTTCGAAGGGTCCTAGAATGGGCTGACGAAGCCCGGACCCTAATCGGAAAATGAGTGACGAAGGTGACCGCGACGTAGTCCTCGAGATCGAAGGCGACGCGGTCCTCGCGAACCAAGAGGCCTTGATCAAGGACCGAACCACCCGCCTCTTCTTTCGTACGATTCTGGGCGGCACACCGACTGCCGAGGGGTGGCGCTGCCCGGTGAGATCCAAGGGCCCGCAAGACGTAGTCCTGCGGGCCCACCGCTTTCTCGAGGACAAGGGATGGCAGGTACGCCTCGTCGGCGAGGCCGACCGATTCGTTCAACGAGAGATCGAGCGCCGGCGGAGCTTCGAGCGCACGCGTGAGAAGGCAGCCGCCTTCCGCGATGAACCCGCGCGTCTCCCCGCCGCGGCCCGGGAGGCACTCCGCGACTTCGGTTGGAACGATGATGCGAGGCCTCTGCTCCCTCACCAGGAAAGGGCGGTCGCACATGGCCTGAGCGCAGGGAACCTTGCGAACTTCTCGGTTCCGGGAGCTGGGAAGACCGCTGCGACGCTCGCGCTCGCAGCTCTTCATCTCGCTGCAGGAACCGTCCAGATCGTCGTCGTGGTAGGCCCCCTCGCTTGCTTTGGGCCTTGGGAGAGCGAAGCGCGAGCCGCACTGCCCCGAAAGCTGCGATCCGTGCGTGTGCGGGGAAACGCTGCGTCGCGGAGAAGGCTCTATCAGGACGCGAGGCCGCTTGACCTACTGTTGACTAGCTACGCGACGGCAGCAGCAGATCGAGATGCTCTGATCGAACTGTGTCGTCGTTTCGACGTGTTGCTCGTCGTCGACGAATCGCATCGAGTCAAGCGCTTTCGTGGCGGCCTCTGGGCCCCTGCGCTCGTGACGATCGCAAGGTGGGCGCGAGTTCGCGCAATCCTGTCAGGGACTCCGATGCCCCAGAGCGGCAGGGACCTTTTCTCGCAACTGAGCATCCTCTGGCCAGGAGGAGAGCTTACGGGATCGCGCGACCATTTCGCGGTCCGGGTAGACCGGTCCTTTGGCGCCCTGATGAACGACGTAGTGCCGTTCGTTTCCCGTACCTCGAAGCCAGAGTTGGGACTTCCGCCGTATCGAATTGAACGTAGAGAAGTTGACCTACCGCCACTGCAAGACGAGATCTACAGACTGGTCGAGGCTCGCCTTCGTCACAACCTAGCGGGCGCCGAGACCTGGGCCGACATGATCGCCGCGCTGAGACGCGGACGACCCATCCGGCTACTGCAGGCGGCCACCAACCCTGACCTACTGACGCGCCGAGACCCGATGCTAAGGCTGCCGAGGCTCGACGATGCGAGCCCCACGCTCTTCGACAGACTGGCGAATTACCGGAACGAAGAGCGCCCCGCAAAGTGGGGACTTGCGCTCGAGATCATTCGCGAGGTCGCAGCGAGAGGCGAGAAGGTCGTATGTTGGAGCAACTTCATCGCAAACCTGGATGGGTTTGCGAAGTACGTCGCCAGAGAGTTCGAAATCGAAGTCTATCAGGTCGATGGCAGGGTCCCTGCCGGAGATCACTCGGAGAGCGACGTCCCGGGCACTGGCGCGGCAGGCGCAGATCGCGAGACTCGCGAGAGGGTCATCGCGCGCTTCCTGGCAGCCCCGCGTCCAGGGGTGCTCATAACCAATCCCGCTTCATGCTCCGAGTCGATCTCGCTGCACTCAACCTGTCGCAACGCGATCTACATGGACCGCTCGTATGACTGTGCGCTGTTTCTGCAGTCGATTGACCGTATCCATCGCCTCGGGCTGCCGCCCGATGCGGACGTCCGGCTCTATCTGTTGCTTGCCCGCTCAGATGGGCGCGGGACCATCGACCACCTTGTGGATCAGTCGTTGGAGGCGAAGTCGGACAACATGAGACGGCTTCTCGAGGGCGCGGAAGTCCAACCGATCGCGCTAGATGCGGATCCACTGGCAGATGCGGAGGGGAACGATGAAGACCTCGCCGCCCTCCTCCGATACCTCCTCGGTGAGACCTAGACCGTGCGAGGTGGCTCCGGTTGGTTTACCGCGGCGCGCATCAGGCGATTGGCGAAGATCCTCGAAGCCCTGCCAGTACAAGGACATCGGCCAGAAGAGCGCACTCGAGCAGTCTGGCGAGCTTGCGGAGGACCTCTAGACGACGTGCCAGCGCTGTTGGGGGTCCTCTTCGAACTATCGCTGGTCGAGGTTCGAGCGGAAGCGCTGCGTCGAACCAAAGCTGGGCAGGCTGTCTACCAGACCTCGCGGCTCGGCGATCTGCGAGTTCTTGCGATGGGACTAATCCGAGCGGGGAGTTTCCACGACCAGGCAAGGCGACTAATCGAGTGCAGCGAGATCCGAGACGACGGATCGCTTAGCTGCTCGCTCAGGTCGGCGCGAAGACAAGCGCCTCAACTCGTAGGTGTTCTGGACTACTGGCCCACTGTCAACCTGACTCCGTTGCTTCACGTCCCAGCCGACCTGCTACGAGAGCTGAACACGGTCTGGGCACTCCTTCCGCCCTCAGAGGAACCCACCTGGGTTCGAGAGCGGAAGGCAGTCGGGGACCGCGCAGAGATGTACACGGTTCAGCTCGAGAGGACGACGAGGAACCCGTCCGAGATCGCCTGGGTCGCCCGCGACGATGACACGTTGGGATACGACGTCGAGGATAGATCTACCGCGCCGCCACGATGCATCGAGGTCAAAGGGCGGCGGGATGCGCAAGTTGTCTTCTACATGTCAGCGAACGAGTGGCGCAGGGCTCAGCAGCTCGGAGAGAACTACGAGGTGCACTTCTGGGGCGAGATCAACCTATCGCGACAACCAGGAGCAGAGTACGCCGCACTTCGGGCGCTTGGATATCCACGCGTCTACCAGGACTTTGCAGAGAGTTCAGAGGATCTCTTTAGGCGGACGGCCGTTCAGTGGAAATTCCAGGCGAAGGAATGAGACTAGTGGTCAAGCCGCTCGGCTCGATTAGTGCCAGATAGGAACCATCATTGGGGAGTGTGAAGATGCGAATCTTCGACTACGCCATCGTTGCGAACTGGGAGGAGCGGCTCAACACCGTCGCTCTAATGGCAGAACCCGAGAGGTGGACGTTCGGTGCCGTGCCATCACCCAAGAAGCTCCCGGTCCTGGATAGCTACCTCCGGTACACCTTCCTGCGAATCGCGGAGCAGGGTAAGTTGGCGGAGGGCGCGGAGGCTGCGTGCTTCAATACGGGGCTTCTGACCAGCGGCCAGGAGGAGATCTTCGGCGTCTTCTCGATCTCCGAGCACTTTGACCAAGACTTATCGCCAAGCCAAGTCAACAAGAAGTGGTACTTGCGGGGGTGGGCGCGCGCAGGCGATCGCCAGCTCGTTGGGTTTGGCTCGCTGCCGCAGATGGCGAGCTACTGGACGGAGCCATCGGATCTCGTCTTCGATCCAACGTTGCAGGTCCAACTCAACGTGGATCACATCATTCGAGACAACCTAAACCGTTTCCCGGAAGAGCTGGGCGGTCGGCTCGATGCCAGCGGCGTACCGACGGATCTTGCGGCTGAGCTTGACATCGAGGGAGATCCAGAAGAGGCAGCGCCGATGCAGGAGAGGGCAGATGCCCGAGAGGTCCCCCTTGCAGCGCGCAACGCCCTGGAAGGCGCGATGAAGCACAGTATCCGCCTGGCTCAGCGAAGCTACCGCGTTGCTGTCCCGCAGTTTCACCGCGGCCGGATTCAGCTTCTCCTCCCAATCTACTTGCGAACGTCGGCTCGCCCCGATCTCGCCCTGACACTGGAGCGGCACGGCAACTGGTATCGGGCGGCGACCGTCTTGTATCCGGACTGGGCGTACATGCACGCGCGGCTGCTCACTCGGCCAAACAGCGAGTGGCTGGGTGGATGGCGAGCTGACCTGCAAACCTAGTCCCCAGGGTCGGGCGACGGGGGGCCGGATACGGCCGCCGCGCCGTTCTGCGTGCCGGGTTGTGCCTCGCCATGCCGCGCTCCGCCAGGCCGAGAGCGCAACTAGCCGATCTTCTTGAGCCACCGATCGTCGTGCATGATCGGGGATCTGGGGGTGGTCAGCGCGGGCTGACGGCTGGTCAGGGCCTCCTTCGGTGCAGCCAGGTTGCCGTGGCCCCGAGCAGCATCACGAGCAGCCAGGTCCCACCGTTCGTGAGGGCCGGTAGCTCCTTTGGACAGCCATCGGATCTGCCGGGCGCCGGCTCCAACGGGCAGGCATCGATGCAGTCGGGCACGAGATCGCCGTCGCTGTCGACCTCTGCGACGTTGCAACCGCAGGCGCCGGGCTCGACCTTCGTGGGATCGGACTCGCAGCTGTCGCAGTCCGCTCCGAAGCCATCCAGGTCCGAATCGACCGAGAACACCGTGGGGGCGGGGTCGATGCCGTCCTCGCAGCCGTCCTGGTCGTCGTCGGGGTCTCCCGCATCGCAGAGGGCGTCCCCGTCCGTGTCCAGTCCGTCGTTGAATGGGTCGTTGTCCGGACTCGGGCCGAAGTCGTCGCTGCCCACCGAACAATCGTCGCAGGTGTCCGCGTCGACGTCCTCGCACACATCCGGGTCGACGGTGTCGGTGTCCGCTCCATCCGCGACACCGTCGTTGTCGTCGTCGGGATCCCCCGTGTTGCAGAGGCCGTCGCCGTCCGTGTCCAGGCCATCGTTCGCAGGCAGGTTGTCGGGGGCTGCACCGAAGTCATCGGTACCGACCGAGCAGTCGTCGCACAGATCGGCGTCGGTGTCCTCGCAGACGTCCGGATCGACCGGGTCCGTATCGGCCCCGTCGGGTACGCCGTCGTTGTCGTCGTCGCCATCACCGACGTCGCAGAGTCCGTCCCCGTCCGTGTCCAGGCCATCATTGGCCGGCAGGTTGTCCGCCGCCGGGCCGAAGCCATCCGTGCCGACCGAGCAGTCGTCGCACAGGTCGGCGTCCACGTCTTCACAGACGTTCGGATCGAGCGGATCGGCATCGGAACCGTCGTCGACTCCGTCGTTGTCGTCGTCGGGGTCGCTGAGGTCGGGGGTCCCGTCGCCATCCTCGTCGTCGACGCTGCCGAAGAAGCCGAACTCCTGCAGATCGACGTCGATGTCGCCCGGACCGAACGCATTGATGACCAGAGCCAGGGGGCCGAAGGTCACGATCGACTCGGACGGAGCAAGGCCGAGCGAGATGGCGGATGTCGTCTGCGACGTCAGGACATCCGTGCGGATCGAGGCGACCGCCGTGTCCGCGACGCGGTCGACGGCAAGCTCGAGATCGAACGGGGCGACGGGCACCTGCGCGAGCACGACGGCGGACTGCGCCACCGGATTGCCCCCGACGACCTTCTGCACGACGAGCTGGGCGACGCCGGCCTGGATCGTGAGAACCGACGTCAAGGTCGTTCCCGCGGAGGTGGTCGCCGACACGCCGAAGCTCGACAGGCCGCCAACGGCAACGACGTCGTCGAAGCGGCCGGCGACCCCGAAGTCCTCCAGGAAGGCCCCCGAGCCAGTCGGGGTGGCGAACTGCGTGTTCAGCGGATTGGCGCCCGCGACCTGGGTGACGTCGAAGTGCAGCACGCCGCTCGCGATGGTCGGCAGGGTCGGGGCGCCGTTGCCGTCGAAGCCGGCCACCAGACCGCCGAAACTCAGGAGGTCGAGCTCCGGCGTCGTCGTGAAGTCGTCGCCGCCTTCGAAGTCCTCGCGGTAGAGCAGGAATCCCCCAGCGCCTGCGAAGTCGCCGAAGGACGGCTGGATGCGGACGACGTCCAGGCTGCCGACCTCGTCCACCAGGTACTCGATGCTGTATCCCACGAGATCGGTGGAGTCGAAGCTGCCGACGATCGTCTCGGCCGTGAGGATGACCGCGCTCTCGCCGAATGCGAGCGTCGGCGGAGTCGGCGCCGACAGGTGGCCACCCAGGGTCGCGGTTCCCGTCACCTGCAGCAGATCGTGCTGGACGCCCGCTCCCGGCCCCTGAATGTCCACGACGGTCGTGGAGGTCGAGCTCAGGTCGAGGTCCTGCGCGAGGGACAGGGTGCCGATCGACCCGCTGGGGTTGGCGCCAGGGCTGAGCGTCCCGCCATCGACGTCGACATCGCCGGCGACGGAACCCGCGCCCGCGAGCGTCGCGGAGGCAGCAACCTGCACGGTGCCGGAGCCCGTACCGCCCGTGCCCGAGTCGGTGATCAGCACGCCGGCGTCTACGAAGGTGTCACCCGCGTAGGTGTTGTTGCCGGTCAGGGTGAGCGTACCCGCGCCGCTCTTCGTCAGGGAGCCCGTGCCGCCGATGCTCCCCGAAACGGTCGTCGAGGCGCCGTTCGAGCCGACGTCCAGGGAAGCGTCCAGGCTGATGTTGCCGCTGCCCTCGACGCCGCCCATGGTCTCGGGCCCCTGTACGACGAGGTTCGCGCCCGCGTTGAGCGTGACCGTCGTCGTGTCGGAGACGTCTCCCAGTCCGATCTCGAGGGTCGCGGAGCTTCCGACGACGATGTCGCCGGAGTGCCCGGACCCATCGGAGTGGAGCGCCAGGACTCCGCTCCCCGCCTTCGTCAGGGTGGCCGAGCCCACGATCGTGCCGTCGAAGGTCGTGCTCGCGTTGTTGAGCCCGACCAGCAGGTCCGCGTCGAGGGAGAGCGTTCCGTCCCCGGCCAACCCACCGATGCTCTCGGACTCGTCGATGTCGAGGGTCGCACCCGCATCGACGGTCACGGTGCTCAGGTTGGACACGTTGTCGCCCGCACCGAGAAGAAGGGTGCCGCCCGAGACCACGACCGGACCCGAGTGCGCGGTGCCGTCGGAGGTGAGCGTCAGGGTCCCCGTTCCGAGCTTCGTGAAGGTGTCGGAGCCGGTGATCGCGCCGGAGAAGGTGGTGCTCGCGTTGTTCTGGCCGACTCCGAGGGGGGAGTTGAAATTGATCTCGACCGTCCCCGAGCCGAAGAACCCACCGATGTCCTCCGGGCCCGCGGTCCGGAGTGTCCCCCCGACGTTGATCATGGTGACTGCGGGAACCGTGTCCTCTACGCCCCCGATCGTCAGGTCCGAGGCAAAGATCTCGGCTCCGGTGAAAGCAGAGGCGTCCCCGGCCAACTGCACGGCGCCAATGGTCTCGATGCTGGCGCTCCCGAGGAGCGCCCCCTGCAGGACCAGGTTCACACCGTCGTTCCAGAGCCGGGGGTCATCGGAGCCGTCCTGAATGAGAGTCAGGTCCGTCGAGAGGTTCAAGGTCCCGAAGTCGACCGTCACCCAGAAGGTCGTCAGCGTCCCACCGGTCAGGGTCACGACCGAGGACGGGGAAGTGCTGCTCTGGATCACCCGGTTCGCGGCGGCGCCCAGGGGGAGCGTAACCGTGAAGCTGGCGGGGAAGAGCACATCGTCGCTCGGGCCCGGGATGCCGTTTGGGTTCCAGCTCAGCGAGTCGCCCCAGAACGGATTCGGGCCGGTGAAGGTGAAGCTCTGCGCAGGCACCCCAGCGCCCAGCGCCACGAACGCGAGGAGGAGTGCCCCGATGCATCTGGACGACCGGCTCGCACCGCGACAGTTGGAGCCAACACGCTGGCAGGATCGGAAGCTCATCTCGACTCCTCGCTACTCAACAGGAACGGCGACCGATTCAGGCGCCCGGACGCGCACGGCTCGACTCGTCCCTTATACAGGAACGAGGGCCAGAGGTGGGCGTAGATGTCGGTGGAGAGCGCGGGACCCGCGTTGGATCCCATCGCATAGCAAGAGACCGAAGTGGGCCCATCGGCACCGGGCTCGAGCGCGCAACCAGACGAAGCTGAAGAAGGCGGTGCTACCCCGATTGCGACCAGATCTGACGGGTCGCGGTCGGTCTACACCAAGCTACCCCCTCCGAGCGGCTCGGGACCGAGAGAGCCCGGCCCTTGCGCTGGCTCCGGCGAGTGGGAAGCCAAGCCGTATCGGAGCCGTTTCGCGCTCCTGGGCCGTCCGAAACATGCCAGCGTGCCTCGCTGTGCACCGCCCTGCATCGACGAGATGCGCGACCAGCTTTGACGCCGGCGCCTTCGCGCCTCGTGCATGATGGGGGATACGGGGTGCGGGAGGCATACCGCGGCGGCGGAGCGGCGAGCGAGTCGCCCGACAGCCGAGGCATGGGATCGAGGCGGCGCGGACGGGCCCGGGGAACCGACCACGGCCGGCGCGGCACTACACTGATCGGGCGGGTTCGGCCAGCCCAAGCCAGACGACAGGGAGCCCGGGAAGGAGTCGTTCTCGCGTGAAGAAGATCCTCCTGACGACCCTCGCAGTCGCCTTCCAGCTCGGCTGCACGACCCCCTACACCCCTCGCGTCTACCCCACGCTGGATGCGATCCCGGAGTTCTCGGGGTCGACGGCGATCGCCATCACGAACGGGCAGCCATCGACCGAGCCCATGCCGTACGCCAGCCAGGGAGCTCGCACCTGGACGGCCGACCTCCACGAGTGGACCGACGTGGCCATCGCGCTCACCGAACGAGAGGTCGTCGAGAGAGGGTTCACGGTCGCCGAGGGCTCGGAGAGAGCCCTCGAGCTGTCCGTGGAGACGGCAAGCCTGGAGATCGGATGGGCGGTCAGCAACGCGGAGGTCACCATGCGGGCAACGACGAGCGACGGCACCTCTGCCGTGTACGTCGGCGTCAACGAATCGGGAAGGCCCATCAACCTGATCGGCCTCGCGGACGGCGCGTTGATGCGGGCTGTCGCCGCGATGCTGAGCGACGAGAAGATCGTCGCCTTCCTGACACCGTGAAGGCCGGAAGCCCTCCGCGTGGCCGAGTCACCCGGTCGCTCGTCCCGATCGTGGCTCTCGCGATCGCCTGCGTCGGTGCCCCTCCCGCCGAGGTCGAGAACGTCTCCTTCGCCGGCCATGGAGACCTGACGGCCCGGGGGCGCGCCGTCATCGCCGCCGCCATCGACAACGGATGGACGCCCGAGCTGATCGACGCGAACGTGGTCGACGCGACCCTGCGCGTCCGATCCCACTACGTCAAGGTGCGGATCCCGTTCGACGAGGACCGGTTCAGCATCCGCTACGTGGAGAGCGAAGGACTCGCCGAGTCTCGCGGGAAGATCCACCGCAAGTACAACACCTGGGTGCGCAACCTGAGGATCAAGATCCAGCAGGAGTCCGCCCGGGACCAGCTCTAGCCAGACGCGTTGGGACGACACTCGTGGGCGAGTCGTTGCGCCGGCTCCGGGGAAGGAGCCAGCCTACTCTCCCGCGTGCGATGACGAGACCTTCTCAGATCGAGGTTCGGCTTCTTCCGGCGACCGGTGCGCACCTCGATCTGCTGATGGCTGCCCGAAACGACCCCGAGAGCGTGCGCCACAGTCGACGCGGCGAGCTGACCCGGGACGAGCTGGAGGAGGACTTCCTGCAGCGCTCCGACAAGTCGGTGTGGGTCGCCGAGATCGAAGGGCAGGTCGCCGGATACGTGGCCTTCGAGACCGGTGCGGATGGCATCGAGATCGGCATCGCCCTGCACCCCGCGCATCGCGGGCGTGGTCTCGGGCGTGCGGTGCTGCTCGCCGGGACGCGACACGCGATCGAGGTGCTGGAGGCCGACGAGGTGCTCGCGGAGATCTTCCCCGCGAACGCGCGTTCCGTGGCGTTGTTCGTCGGAGCGGGATACGAGCGGGTGGACGACCGCGGAGTGCCGCACCGCTATCGCAAGGTCGCGAAGCGCTGAGGCTCGGGGGGCCGCGGGAACCCGAAGCGTCCGCCCGCTAGCCGACCCGGACCTTGTCGACGTCCCAGCTGTGGTTCCCGTGGGCGAAGCCCTCCGTGGGCTCACCGGTATCCGGGTCGCCCTGATAGGCCAGCTCCACGTCGCCGTGGATCGCGTGGTGACCGCGCCGCGCCAGCTCGTGGCAGACGGAGGTCTTGCCCGTGCAGGAGACGCCTTCGATCAAGTAGTTTCTGACACCCATGTTCCGCTACCCGTAGAAGCGTCGCCCGAGCCTACAGGCCGGGGCGCCGCTCGCCACGAGGAGGACGCGCAGCATGCGACGCGCACTCGCGCTACTCGGGATCGTCGCCCTGGGGCTCGGGCCGCTGGGGTGCATCCGCTACCAGTACCGGGTCGAGGCCGAGGCCACCCAGGACCTGGAGCAGGTACGGCAGTCGCCGCAGCTTTGGGCGCGGGAGCTCGTCGTCTCGTTCACGCCGCCCCCCGAATGGGAGTATCCCGCCGAGCGCTGGACGATCGTCGAGGCAGAGCTCCAGAAGTGGTACGCGGCCTGGATCGTGGCCCGGGTGCAGTCGGCCGACCGTCAGGTGACGATGCTCGAGCCCGGCCAGGAGGCGGACACGGGCGTCGTGCTGGAGGTCGATCTGACCAAGATCGAGAAGGGCTCCCACGGCTGGACGGGGACGGGCGTCGGCATGACGAAGAACGAGGCGGGCTGGGCGACGATCATCTTCCGCGAGGCGGGCTCGGGGCGGCCCCTCTACGAGAGCGAGATCACGATGGAGAGCGCGGTCGGATCGTCGAGCGGGGGCTTCGGCTTCAAGGACCGGGTGAAGTTCCTGATGTGGCATTGCGCCAACGCCATCCGCGACCTGATGGAGCAGGGCGCCCTGGGCGAGGGCCTGCGCAACCAGTCGGGGCCGGTCTAGGGCCGGGGCCCGGACGCGGATTTCGCGGCTTTCGCGTTGCCGTGTGAACCAGGTAACGGAGTCCTGCCGGGCCGGTGGCTAACCTCCCCGCCTCGAAGCTCCGGGCAGGGCCCTGCAGGCTTCTCGAGCCCGGAGACCGGAACCCGGGGACTCGAACCATGACGACCTTGAAGCGCTTCATCGACGACGACCGACGGGGGCGCGTGGCCCAGCTGGTGCTGGACGACGGCTCCCCCTGCCACGTGTGGATCGCCCGCTACGGCGCCCTGGTGCGCAGGTCGAAGCACGGGCTCTTCGGCGAGCGGCTCTACGAAGAGAAGAACCCCTACGAGGTGGCGCGGACCTCGCTCGCCCTGGCTGCACTCCATCCCGAGGACCGCACACCCGCCGCCCTGACCCATCCCGTGCTGGCTTCGTTCGTGAACGCGGTGCTCCACTGCGAGAGCCCCGAAGCCGTGGCCCGCGTGCTCAACGAGGCGAGGCAACGCCAGGAAGCCGCCAGCCGCGAGCCGGGCGACCCGTACTCCGGCTCCTGGGGCGAGGCCACGCTCGTCGCCTGACACGGCGGTCGCCACCCACCCGGGCCGGGGGTCGGGGGCCTGGAGACGAGGAAAGAGAGACGAGAGAAGAGGGACGAGGGCCGCACCAGCACGGTCCGCCTGCCTACAGGTCGAGCGGAATCTCGCTCATCTCGTAGCTGGGCTGCTCTCCGGACGTGGGATCGTCGTCGTCGTCGAGCAGCAGCGTCCGCACGGCATAGCGTTCCTCGGCCTGTGCGGACCGCAGGGCCTGCATCCACGCCATGACCTCGGGCGGAACCTGGAAGCCGGTGCTCTCCACCCCGGGCGCTGCGGGCGGCGCCACCGCCGCCGCGGAGCCGCCGGCACCCTCGACCGGGACCGCCTGCGGCCGCGATCCGGTGCCGCTCCCGCCGCCGCCGCCCAGGTTCGCGACCACGATCTGGAGGTCGCCCGCGTTCACGAAGCCGTTCTCGTTGAGATCGCCACCCGGCGTGGTCGTGTAGAAGAGGGCGCGGATCGCATCGAGGTCGAAGACG